>NZ_JBSVWQ010000158.1:0-13072 GCF_054071215.1 Pseudomonas sp. SDO5522_S412
GGTCGGCACAGCGTGCCCTTCCATCGCCTGACACTCCGCCATCGCGGGCAAGCCCGGCTCCCACAGGGGTTGGCGGTGACTCACGGCTGTGCAAATGACTGCGCTTCTGGGCATCCCGATGTCGAGTCCAGACCACTGGCGGGCCGCCCAAGGCGATAGGGTTCGGACTTCCCTTCCACTGCCTCGGAATCATCATGTCCAAGCCAATCACCGTACTGCGCGACACCCATCCACTGCCGGTGCTGGACGCCTGCAAATGGGAAAAACTCGAAGGCGACCCGCACACCGTCAACCTCAACGCCTACACCAGCGAGGACGGCAGCAAGATCATGGGCACCTGGATCTGCACCCCCGGCAAATGGCGGGTGGACTATGTGAAGTGGGAATACTGTCACTTCCAGGAAGGCTACTGCGTGATCACCCCGGACGGCCTGGAGCCGATCCATTTGCGGGCTGGGGATATCTTTGTGGTGGAGCCGGGGATGAAGGGGACGTGGGAAGTGGTCGAGACGGTGCGTAAGTATTTTGTGTTTGCCTGATCCCACCTCCTGGAAAGGGGTCGCCCTGGCCCCTTTTACCTCAACGACGACCGTCGCGCCCTTCTGATAAAAGCAGCACCTCCCTGCCCCTCTTCCAATAACAATCGCTGTTATTCGTGACAACAACCCTTGATATTCGAAAACAATCAATTAGTATTTTGTGACAGAATATTGTGAACACCAAGTTCTTGAAAAAATCTCATGACGTAATGCGCAAAATACATAATCAAACTCACCAAACAGTACAACCACTACTTTAGTTATAGATAAGATTGACTTTTGACACCCCCCTACACTTTGAGATAGCTTTCTTGCAACCGGTCTATACTCGAATCTCATAGCATTATAACCCGATGATAATAAGAGGTACGGAGAAGGTGCAGAACTTCACATAATCGCAACCTTCACTGCACATTGATGGAAAACGCGCAGCGATTTGAATTAGACTCCAATGAATCAGTTGATTACCCCATTGGTTTGTTCTAAGGACTCCACACGTCTTCCAGCACTTACTGCACGCGGCAGTCGAGACCGCGCTTTTGTAAAAGGATCAAGAAAATGCCTGAAAAAACAACACGCCTGACCATTCTCATCGACTTCCCGACCAAGCAGCGTCTGGAGTCGCTGTCCGAGGAAGTTGACCTTACTATTTCTCAGGTTATTCGCAAGCTGATTCGTGACCATCTCCAGCAATACGAGAGCCAAGTCCCGCCCTCCGTGCTGGAGCCGGAGAAAGAGGATTCATCGCTCTGCTCTTGATATATAAGCCTGGTTAATTTGCCTTTATAAAACTGTGCGGCATAACTTTCTGCTTATTTATCAGCTGGCGCGCAGTTTAATCATGAACACTGCGCGCCACCCCTCTCCAAGTTAAAAACTGGTGATGAACTATGCCTGTGAAACAGCAATGGCTTGCTTGTTATGCTCATCTAAGCAAAGAAATGAATGGGCCTGCTGTATCATCAGACACCGCGCAGCCCTGTACCTTGTTTTTCTCCATGAGCGACGGCACCCAGCGCGCGCATGTTTTTCATATCACGGCAGATAACTTCGAAGCCGCCTGGCAAATCGGTGTGCAGCGCTTGCAGGGAGCCTACGAACGAGACCGTGCGCAGTCAGGCAACATCGTCGAACGTTCATGGATACGCGTCGAATGCGCGATCAACGTAACCGCCATCACCTGGGCCGAACTCAATGCGCGCTTCAAGCGCCACAAGCGTAATTACTTCCGGCGCGGCATCGCCTTCGATGCGGCGCTGCACATCGCGATCACCGAACAGGAACTGAACGCCAACGCGATCCTGTATGGCGGCAACGCTATCAATCACGCGAGCTTCAATGCCGGCAATTTTTCGGTGTACGCCAGGCGCCGTTTTACCGGGCTCAATACAGCCGACCTGATCGCCACACTTGAACCCGAGACCCCCGTGTTCCTGTTCGACACCAAGGGCGTTTTTTGTGCCGAAGACGGCGTGCCCCACCCGCTGAACCCTGGCCCGACAGAAACCGGCTGGCGCACCCTCGCAGCGCTGGAGCCCGGCATGGTAAAGGCGAGCATCATCAGCGCCGCAAGCTACCTGAGCACTCAGGTGCAGGACAGCGGCCAGTTCGTCTACGGCTACTTCCCGTGCTTTGACCGGGCGATAAAAAACTACAACACCCTGCGCCACGCCAGTACCACCTATTCGATGATCGAGGCCTGGGCACTGACCGGCGATGAGGCGCTTAAATCCGCCATCGACCGCTCGCTGGCCTACCTTACCCAGGAACTGATCAAGTCCTACGTGCTGCCCGACGGCAGTGTGGCGGCGTATCTGCTGGACACCGGTGACGAGATCAAACTGGGTGGCAATGCCGTGTGTTTGTTGGCGCTGGTCAAATATAGCGAAGTCACCGGCACCCGCCACTATCTACCCGTGCTGGAAGCCCTGGCCAATGGCATGGCCTGGATGCAGGACGCGACCACCGGCGCCTTCGTGCACGTCTTGCATGGCCGTGACCTTACCGTCAAAGAGGCGTTCCGGATCATCTACTACGACGGCGAGGCCGCGTTCGGGTTGATCCGCCTCTACGGCCTCACCGGCGATGAGCGCTGGTTAACCGTGGTGGAAAAAGCCTTCGACTACTTCATCGAAAAACAGCACTGGCGCGAGCACGATCACTGGCTCAGCTATTGCGTGAACGAACTGACCCGCTACCGACCTGACGAAAAGTATTTCCGCTTCGGCCTGAATAACGTCGCCGGTTATCTGGGGTTCGTGCAACAGCGCATCACCACCTTTCCGACGCTACTGGAATTGATGATGGCTGCGCAGCAGATGCTCGAACGCATCGCCCAGCAAGCGCAATTGCGCCACCTGCTCACCGAGATCGACCTGCACGCGTTTTACCGCGCCCTGCATCATCGTGCGCGCTATCTGTTCAACGGGTATTTCTGGCCGGAAACGGCGATGTATTTCGCCAATCCTGCGCGCATTGCCGGTTCGTTTTTTATCCGTCACCACGCGTTCAGGGTGCGCATCGACGACGTGGAGCATTACCTCTCGGGGCTGATTGCCTACCACCGCTACCTGCTCGACGGCGCGCCGCAAGTGAGCCTGGCCCAGGACGCAGCGCCCCTCGGCTGGGTCTGGGACGCCAACACCCTGGCTCGGGTGACACACGGCACCTGGGCCAAACAGCCACCGCCCGGTTGGTACACGTCGGGTTTGACGCCGTCCATGCAGTTTTTCAAACCCCAGCGCATGCTCAATCGGCACCCCAGCAAGGTGGGACCGAACGAAGTGCAGTCGGCGCTGCGCTGGGCCCAGGCCAGTCCCGAGCGGCGCCCCTCGGCGTTCTTGTGTGTAGACCCGACGCCCTACCTGGACAGCGGCCTGCCGGTGTTACAGGTCGCCGATACCAGCGAGGCCATGCTGCAAATGGGTCGATACGCCAGGCAGCAATTCACTGGCCAGGTGTTCGGCGTCACCGGCAGCTTCGGTAAAACCACCGTGGTCGCCATGCTCGGCCACGCCCTGAAACACTGGGGCGAAGTGGGCCACACCGAGGCCAACGCCAACCTGCCCCATGGGATCGCCTGGAACCTGGCGAGCATGCCCCGGCCGGCCAAATTCTGGGTATTGGAAATGGCCGTGGGCCGCATGCCGATTAACTCGGAGCTGGTGCGCCCACACATTGCTATCGTGACCGGGCTGGCTCCGGCGCACCTGGAATACCATGGCACCCTGGAAAACCTGGCGCGTAAAAAGAGCGCGATCTTCCGCTCGATGGCACCGGGTGGGCACGCGGTGCTGTGCCGCGATATGCCGCACTACGAGGTGTTCGCCCAGGCCGCCGAAGTCGCGCGCTTGCACGTGACCAGCTATGGCGAACACGCCGATGCCGATGTGCGCCTGCTCGACGTGTGCAGCGAGGCCGACCGGGTCTACGTCACCGCGCAACGTGACACGCAACGGCTGGATTTCAGCCTGAGTGCTCGCGGCCGACACATGGTGCTCAACGCGCTGGGGGTGCTGGCGTCGCTGTTCGCCGCGGGGCTTGACGCCGACCAGGCACTGGAAGTGCTGACCGGCTTCCAACCGGTGGAAGGTCGCGGCAATATCCGCTCGATCAAATGCACCGACGGGCATTTCCAGCTGATCAACGATGCGTACAACGCCAACCCCGGCTCGATGGCTGCGGCCTTGCGCTCGATGGCCGACCTGCCCGTGGCCTCGCGACACCGGGTAGTAGTGTTGGGCGACATGCTGGAGCTGGGCCCCGACGCCCAGCGCTACCACCTGGAACTGGCTGACTCGCTGCGCGCGGCGGCGCCCCGGCATTTGGTGCTGTGCGGGCCGCTGATGCGTGAGGTGTACCGGGTGCTGCGCAGTGAGCTGTCAGTGCAGTGGTTCGAGGATGCCACGGCATTAGGCCAGGCGTTGGCGCGCCACCCCGGCCAGTGGTTCCAGGCGGGGGATTGGGTACTGGTGAAAAGCTCCGGTGGTACCGGGTTGTCGCAGATCTGTGATTGGCTGAACACGACCGAACAGGCGGTGCCGGCGGGTTAGCCCGCGCAGCCCGCTGCTGTCTTCAGGCCAATGTCATTGCGCAGTTGGTGAAACATCGCAGGCACACCCTGCGCCTTGACCAACTGCGCCTGATGCCCGGCGCGAATCAACGCCCGGTAAAAACGCTCCTGCAACACAAATGGGGTTACCTGGTCATCCACGCTGCCAATCACGAACAACTGCCGCGCAGGCGCAACGGCAATGCCGGCCATGTGCTCCAGGGGATCGTAGGGGTGCAATAAACCATTGGTGTCGCGTCCCGGACGCGAAGGCAGGCCTTTGCTTTGACGCAACATCTGCGCGCGCTGCACCAGGGCAAACGCGCCGGAAGTCATCACTGCACACTTCACATCGGTACGCCCCAAGGTCAACAACGCCGCGGCCACCGTGGCGCCGCCGCTGTGCCCCAGCAACACAAACTGCCCGATGCCGTAACGCTTGCGCAGCTCGTTGAGCGCAGCGTCCAGCACAATGAATTCCCGCGCCTGGCGCCGCTGCCCATGGTTGCCGCTGGAACCGTAGGTGCCAGGTCGCGCCACAATCACCACCGGTACGCCCGCACGCCGGCTCAGGGCCTTGGCCTGCCTGGCCTTGGCGGCCAGGGTATTGCCAAGGATCGACTCGGGCGAGCGGTGCATTTCCACGTTGCGGTCGCCATGAAACATCACGATCACCACGGGCGCACGGCTCAGCACCGCCCCGGAAAAATAGCGAATGCACTCATCGCCCCCGGCCAACTCGACCCAGAGTGCAGAGTCGACCTGGTTGCAGGTCGACTGGTCGGCCGGGGTGTTCCAAAGCAACGGTGTCGACCCCTCGCTCAGGGCCCACGCGCCCGGCACGCCGGCCCACAACAGCATCCACCACAACGCAAACCCGGCCACAGCCACCTCGCCTAACGCTCGCGCAAGGCCTCCCGCGCACGGTTCATGGGCTTGATCAAATAGTCGAGCACGGTTTTCTGGCCGGTCTTGATATCCACCGAGGCAATCATCCCAGGCACAATCGAAAACGACTTGCCGGCCTTGTTTTTCAAGGTGTCAGCGTCGGTGCGGATGAACACTCGGTAGTAAAAAACTTCTGGCTTGACCTCGTCCTGGATAGTGTCCGGAGAAATGGTCACGACCTTGCCGTCCATGCCGCCATAAATGGCGTAGTCGTAGGCGGTGATCTTGACCTTGGCCACCTGGTCGGGATGGATAAAGGCGATGTCTCGCGGGGAGATACGCGCCTCGATCAACAACTGCTCATCCAGGGGCACAATCTGCATCAGGCGCCCGTTGGGCGGGATAACCCCGCCGATGGTGGTGACCTCGATCCCCTTGACGATACCGCGCACCGGCGAGCGCAGGGTCAGGCGGGTCACCGAGTCGGAGCGCCCGCGCATGACTGACGACAGCGTCTCGACGTCGGCATTGACCTTCGCCAGGTCCTCACCGGCCCGCACCATATACTCGGAGCGGGCCTGGGTCAGTTTCAACTCCAGCTCGGCCTTTTGGCGCTTGAGGCGCAACACCTCAACGTTGCTGGCGGCGCCGACCTTGGCCAGGTTTTCGGTGATTTCCAGCTCGCTACGCACCAGCCCGAGCGACGATCGCACGCCGGCCAACGATTCTTCGAGGCCCTTGCGCCGAGTGTTGAACAGGTCGGTTTCGGCGCGCACCAGTGCGGGGTAACGCTCAAGCTCCGGGGGGAACAGTAACGGTTTACCGTCTACCTCGGCCTGCAAACGCGCGACGCTGGCCAGCGACGCCCGGTACTTGGCGGCACTTTCATCAAAGTTGGATTCGGTCTTGGTCGGGTCAAGCCTGGCCAACGTCTGGCCATTTTTGACGATATCGCCCTCCCCCACATTCAATTCCGTGACGATGCCGCCTTCCAGCGACTGGATGATTTGCTCACGCGAGGTCGGGATGACTTTGCCGCTGCCCGTCGAGACTTCGTCCACTTCAAAAAAGTAGGCCCAGGCACCAAACGCAATCAGCATGACAAACACCCAGCCCACCACGCGCGTGGCGCGCACCACGGTGCGTTCATCCACGCCGTCGTGGGTATGCCGGGCGCCTTCGTCTTCGGTGGCGAGCAGGGGTATGGTTTTCGGCGCAGGGTTTTTCACTGGGTTTTCCCCTTCGGTTTGGACAGGCGCGCAATCGCGTTGGCTTTGCTGTCATCGACGATGATCTGGCCGTTGTCGACCACGATCACCCGATTCACCAGGCTCAATACACTCATGCGGTGCGTGGCGATAATCAGCGTGCGGTGGGCTGCCCAGCGGTCGAGGTTGTGGATCAACTGGCGCTCGGTCGCTTCATCCAGGGACGCGGTGGGCTCGTCGAGCAATACGATATGCGGCTGGCGAATCATCAGCCGCGACAGCAGCAGCGACTGACGCTGCCCGCCCGACAGGCCCAGGCCACCTTCCAGGATCATGTGGTCCAGGCCGTCGGCGAACTTGCCGATGAAGTCGCCCGCACCGGTCAGCGCCAGGGACTGGAGGATTTCCTGATCGCTGGCATGCGGCGCCCCCATGATCAGGTTGTCGCGCAGCGTGCCGTGGAACAGCCGCGAGTTTTGTGTCATCAGCCCCACATCGCGGCGCACGTCGGCGGGGTCGATGTGGCTGAGGGCAACGCTATCCAGGCTGATGGTGCCGGCCTTGAGGTCGAGCATCCCGGCCAATGCCTGCAACAGCGTGGATTTACCCGCGCCGTTACGCCCCAGAATCGCGATGCGCTCGCCCGGCTGGATCTTCAGGTCGGCCACACGCAGCGCCGGCACGGGGGCATCGTCGGAATACTGGAATGTGGCCTGGCTCAGCGCGTATTGGCCTTTGATCACCGGCAGGTGCACGCGCTTGCTGCCCTCGGGATGGTCCACCGGCAATTCCATGATCCGGTTCAGGCCTTGCAGCGCAACCTTGGCCTGCTGCCAGCGCGTCAGCACCTGGGTGATCTGGGACATCGGCGCCATCATCCGCGACGCCAGGATCGACGCCGCGACAAGGCTACCGGTGGTCATGTCGCTGGCCATGACCATGGGCGCACCGAACACCACCACCACGGCAAACACCGAGCCCTGCACATTGTTGCTCCAGGCCACCAGTTTGTTGGTGAGCATCCGCAGGCGCAGGCTGGCGTCGCCGCAGGTGGCGTTGTAGTGATTCCATTGTTGCTGGAAGCGCTGTTCGGCCTGCAACGCCTTGATGTCGTCCAGGCCTTGTATGGTCTCCACCAGCATGGCGCTGCGCAACGAGCTTTCACGCATCGACTCATTCGCCAGTGCCGCGAGTTTTTTCTGCGCCAACAGCCCGGGCACTATCAGGAACAGCACAGCCACCATTGGCACCGCCACCAGCGGGCCGGCGATCAACCAGTAGATCACCAGAAACAGCAGGAAGAACGGCAGATCGGCCAGCGCCGTGGCGGTGCTGGAGGTGATCAGCTCACGCAGTTGTTCCAGTTCCTTGAGCTGCGAAATGAACGAGCCGGTGGACTCCGGCCGGGCGCTGTTACGCAAGCGAATGGCATGCCCGAACACCAGGTCGGAAACGCGCAGATCCGCGCGTTTGCCGAGCATGTCGGTGATGCGCACACGTGTGATGCGCATGATGAAATCAAACACCAGCGCCAGCATCACCCCGCCAAACAGCACATACAGGGTGGGCATGGATTCGGCCGGGATCACCCGGTCGTACACCTGCATCGAAAACAGTACCCCGGCCAACCCCAGCACGCTGGTGACCAGCGACGCGAGCATCACATAGCCATAGGGCCGCAGGTCGCGCAGCACGATGTTTTTGAACCACGCCTTCTCGTAAGGCTTGATGTAGTCGTCCACACGCCGGTCACGCACTGCCGCCATGGGTCGCAGAATCACGCTCTTGCGCGCTTGCTCCAACAGGTCCTGGCGGGTGAGCCGGCTTTGCAGGCCGCCGTCGCCGCTGTAGGCGATGCCCAGGTTGTCGCCGTCGCCGAGGGTTTCGAGCACACCCACCTGACCGTCGGCAAATTGCAGCACCACCGGTAATTGGCGCTGCATCAGCGTGGTTTCGCTGAAGTCGGCAATCACGCAGTTCAACCCCGCCTGGCGGGCCATCTGCCGTACCACCTCTTCCACCGAAGCGCCTTCGGTCCATTGTGCGGCGATGCGCACGCTTTGGGCCGAGCATTCCAGGCGGTAATGCCGGGCCACGCTCAGGACGGCCTCCAGCCACACTTCATAATCCACTGCGGGCGCCGGGTTCAGCGGTGTTTGTACTGCGTTGGTTTCGTCCGCAAGCATCACAGCATCATTCATGGCCGAATCTCCACACCTTGCAGGGTGCTGTTGTCCAGGTGGAACGCCGTGCGCAATGCGCCCGTGTTGTAGAGGCAATCGATTTTCAGGCGGCGCAGGTCAGCGGCGGTGTTTTCCCGGTCCATGCGTGCCTGGTGAATTTCCTGCTCTGCATTCAGCAGGTCGAGCAACGGCCGTGTGCCCAGTTCGAGGTACTGCTGGCGATACAGGTCGCGGGTTTCGGAGATGCTGCGCTCACGAAAATCCAGGGTGGATAGCCGCTGGCTGAGGCTTGAGATTTGATCCCGCGCCTCCAGCAACCCCTGGCGAACCGCAAGGCGCGCGGCGTCGTTGGCGGCATCGGCGGAACGCAGGGCCTGTTGCGCGGCGGATTTGCGAGCGGTGATTGCGCCGCCCTGGTACAGCGGCATTTTCACGTTGAGAAATACGCCATAACGGGTACGGTCGCGGCCGCCGGGGACGTTGCTGTCGTCGTTGTTGTCCAGGTAGTGCGTGATGGACGGGTCCAGCGACACGGTCGGCAACGCCTCGGCACGGGCTTGTGCAATCAGCGCCAGCGCATCGACACGCTGCGCCTGGGCGATCAGCAGGGTCGGCGTGACTGCCGTATCGGGTACCACGCCCACGCAGGATTGCTCCAGGCTTGCCGGAAAACCATTCGCCACGCTCACTGGCGCCTGCGACCCAAGCAGGCTGCTCAACGTGCTGCGCCAGCGATTGAATTGCGCGGTGAATTGCAATTGCGTCGCCACCGAGGCCTCGACCCGCGAGCGGGCCTGGATCAGGTCCGAACGGGTGCTGGCGCCCATGTCGCTGCGCTTTTTGGCCAGCTCTGCAATCGCCGAAATGCCGTCGATTTGCTCGCGAGCCAGTTGCACCAGCAACTGCGAGCGCTGCAGTTCGATCACGGCGAACGAGGTATCGCGCGCCACCTGATCGATCGACAGCAACACCGACGCTTGGCTGGCACTGACCCGCGCCAGCGCACTGTCGACAGAACTTGAGACCTTGCCGAAGTCGTAGAGCATCTGCGACGCCGACAACGAAAACGCACGGCTCTGGCCGTTGCCCCTCAGGCCGCTGTCGTAGCCGGAGTTGAAGCCACCGCTGACTTGCGGGTAATAACCGGAACGGGCGATGTTCACGTTCTCGTTTTGTTGGTACAGCTGGCCGATCGCCTCGGAAATTGCCGGGTGCCATTCCACCGCCAGTTGAATGGCGCGTGTCAGGTCAAGGTTGCTCGGTATGACGTGCTCGGGTGCCACCGGTGCGCTGACGCCCGTTGGCCCGCCGGGTAAATGTGTGCCCAGGTTGCTCGGGCTGATGATGTTGACGCGTTCTTCATCGTCGATATACGACGCTGCCATGACCGGCGCACGCTCGGGCGCGATCATTGCGACTGCCAGAATTACGGCAGACAGCTGCTTGGCCAAACTCTTTTGCCTCACTGCTAGTCACCTGACTGTTGTCAAACCTGATGAGTACAACAACGGACCGTGACTGACGTCACGGCCCATCGCTGCATTACCGTTGGTAGGGAAAACCGGGCCTTGCGGCCCGGCCGGCAGGGGTGGCGTTACACCACGCTGATGCCGCTCTGTACCCAGAGCTGATGGGTTTCATCTTCCGGACTGGTGTAGATCACGTACTCAAGACCGTTCTCTACCTGGGTCGCACCGGCGCTCCAGTCACCTGTCAGGTGCACGCTGTCCTGATCGTCGCCCTGGATCATCAAGCGATCCGACTCAGGCCCGGTGATGGACACCAGGTCTTCGAGGCTCAGGGTCAGGTCGACGGCGCTGACATCGTTCAGGTCGATGCTGTGCACCCCGCTGACTGTGCCAATCAGGTCGGTGAGGTTGATGGCTGCATCGCCGCCTTCCCACAACAACCCGTCTGCACCCGCGCCAGCATCGACATGGGTGAAGTCGGTGTCGTCGGCCACCACGGCATCGTGGTGATCGCCGTCAACGTTGGCGCCGTCATCCGCCGCCTGGTCCACCGCACTGTGGGCAGCGGCAATGCCGGCACCTTCAGTGGCTGGCGCACCCGGGTTGGCGTCGTCCCAGACCAGGTCGCGATCCGGCGAGTCGATGCGCACGTAGAGGTCGGCGGTGTCTTCCTGGCCGGTTGGCGTGGTGAGCTTGTAGGTGAATTTATCCACCTGGCCAATCTCGTCCAGCGTCAGCCCGGCATGCGGGGTGTAGACGTACTTACCATCGGCAAACACGGTCAATGTGCCGTGGTCACCGTTGATTTTCGTCCCCGTTTGCCCAGGAATCACATAGACCCCGTTGACCAGCACACTGAGTACCGTCAGCGGCGAACCGAGGACATCCGGCCCGGACAAGCTGTCGGACAGCAGGTTGCCAGTCGCATTGCTCATTGCACCGGTCACGAACTCCGTGAGGGAGGTGGTAGTGAGCTTCTGCGCAATGTGCAGCGCACTCAGCGACAGCACGGCACCGGTCGTCCCGGTCACGCGATAGGTCCCGGCATCCAACCCTTGGAACGTGTGGTTCGCCTGGGTAGTGGTCTGCTGCGTGACCCATTCGTTACCGATGAACTTCTGCAGATTGACGGTCGTGCCTGGCAACAACGCAATGCCGGTGACGGTGACGTTGATCGCAAGCTCTGCGGTCGTGCCCGTGGCAACGTTGATCTCGGCACCCGTACCCGTACTGCTGCCGAGCAGTGCCAGGTTGTAGCTCAGGGTCGCCAGGTCGGCCTGGGTGACCAGGTTGACGATGTCGATCTGCGCCGAACCCAGGTCATCATTGGCAACCGTGTTGATCACGCCGGGCGCAGATGGATCGGTAGCGCTCCAGTCCACGTTGACACTCGGGCTGTCGATACGCACATACAAGGTTGCCGAGGCCGAAGCACCGGCACCATTGACCAGGTGATACTCGAAGGCATCCACCTTGCCGATGCTGGCGACATCGCCGTTCGGGGTGTACTTGTACTCGCCGTTGGCGAAGATCGTCAGCTGACCATATTGGCCCTGCAGCACGGTGCCGGTGGTGGCGTCGGCATCGACGAATTCGCCGTTGACCTCGACCTGCACCTTCACTGGCCCGCCGGTTCCCGGTTCATCCGGTTTACCGCCAATGCCCGGGTCGGTGATGACGTTGCCGGTGACATCCGGCCCTGCTTCCCCGGTGAAGTCGGTGAGGCTGTCATTGGTGACGCTCAACTTGGCCGTGGCCCCTGCACCAACGCTGACCAGGTTGGGGTCGAGCTTGAGGGTAAAGCGATACTGCCCGGCTTCCAGGCCTTCGATTTTGGCGCTGGAGCTTTGTCCGAACAGCCCCAACAGGTCGAGCAAGCCCGAACCGTTGCTGCCTTGCTGCACCGGCAACCATCCACCGGCACCGTCGCTCACTTCCAGCGTGGCAGTGAAGCCACCGCCCAACAGCGAGACCAGGTCGGCCTGGGCAAACTGCAGGTTCAGCGTTCCGCTGGAACCCTCGGCAACCGAGAACTCCTGCTGCTTGGTGTGATCGCCCAGAATGATGCCGCCGACACCCAACAGGGTGAACACGCGCATATCGGCCAGGCCGGTGTTGGATGTTACGGGTTTGATGGTTACTTCGCCGGTAGCGAGGTCGTCGAAGGCTTCGAGGTCGGCGTCGGCGTCGGCGTCCGCATCCGCATCAGCGTCAGCGTCAGCGTCAGCGTCGGCATCGGCATCGGCATCGGCATCGGCATCGGCGTCAGCATCGGCGTCAGCATCCGCATCCGCATCCGCATCCGCATCCGCGTCGGCATCGGCATCGGCATCGGCATCAGCATCAGCATCGGCGTCCGCATCAGCATCGGCATCGGCATCGGCATCAGCGTCGGCGTCGGCATCAGCGTCAGCGTCAGCGTCCGCATCGGCATCGGCATCGGCATCGGCATCAGCATCCGCGTCCGCGTCCGCGTCGGCATCGGCATCAGCGTCAGCGTCAGCGTCAGCGTCGGCATCCGCGTCGGCATCCGCATCCGCATCAGCGTCGGCATCGGCATCGGCATCCGCGTCAGCATCCGCATCAGCGTCAGCGTCAGCGTCAGCGTCGGCATCAGCATCAGCATCGGCGTCGGCATCAGCATCGGCGTCCGCATCGGCATCAGCATCAGCATCAGCATCAGCGTCAGCGTCAGCGTCAGCGTCAGCATCAGCATCAGCATCAGCATCAGCAT
>NZ_JBSVWQ010000159.1:0-13056 GCF_054071215.1 Pseudomonas sp. SDO5522_S412
CAGTCAGCAGATATGTGACTGACAGACCGCTTTCGCGAGCAAGCCCGCTCCCACATTGGGTTTGCGGTGTTTCTGCAAGGGGGGCTATTTGGGATACAGCGGCGGCAAGCTGGTGCTATCCCCTGCAGGGTCCTGCTCGCGCTCCGCCATCGGAATCGCCTTCACCGCCCGCCACAATTCCTCTCCCTGCCAATACTGCCCACTCTCGCTGTACAGCGCGCCGTTCAACCCATCCAGCGCATCCGACAACGGCACAAACCGCGCCGCCATATCCGCCAGGGTCTCCGGCTGCTGTCGCGCCCAGGCATCCAGCGCCTGACGCGTAGCCTGCGGGTCATTCGCCTGGCTCGCCCGCTTGAGGTCGTCCAGCAAAGTTCGCGGGCTCGGGCCGGTTTGCGCGGCACGCAAAATCGCCGGCTGCCAGCGTGCACGCCACCACAAACCGAAGCCCAGCAGGGTGGTGCAGGCCAGGATCAGGCTGGTCAGTTGCCAGATCCACAGGCTGTCGTTGTCCGGCGCGGTGATCACGGTCGGGCTGGCCGGCGTGTCCACGATCAGGCTCGGGTTGGTCGCCACCTGCAGGGTGCGCGCCGGCAGGCTGGTGCGTTCCAGATGGTCTTCGTGGGTGTTCCACCACACCACGTCCACCGCCGGCAGTTCAAGCGCGCCAACGCGGTTGGGCACCAGCGCTTCGCGGTCTTCACGGCTGCCGATCAGGCCACGGTCGTTGTTCTGGTTGCTCAGCACCGGCTGGTCCGGGTAGCGGCGCAGGCCGGGGATGTCGCTCAGTGCCAGCGGTGGCAGTTGCGCGCCGGCCAGGCCTTCGGCTTTCAAGGTCAGACTGCGGGTCAGGGAGTCGCCCACCTGTACGTGATCGGGCTCGGGGTTCCAGCTTTCCGTGAGGGTCAGGCTGCGGGCCGGCAGCCAGGGAGCGTCGGCCGGGTATATTGCCGGCTTGGCCTTGACCGTCAACGACAGCTCCGGCGAACTGACGTGAATCAGCTTGCCGGGCTTGGAACCCTGGGGGTTGTTGTCCTGGGCGGGCCGTGGCTCTACCAGGGTGGCGCTGAACGTCTGCGTCGGAATGGTCAGTGTGCCGCTGTGCTGCGGGTAGATGGCATAGCGGGTTTCGATCACACCGTGGCGGATGCCGTTGATGACTTTCTCGTAGGTGCGCGACTCGCCCAACTGCTCGATGCGCGTATCGGCGACCTGCAACGGCGTGAGGCTGCTGTCGTCATACAGCGATACCGAGTGGTAGACGCGCACGGTCAGCAACGCCTGGGCCTGGACGTAGACGCTGTCCTGGTCGAGGTTGGTTTCGATGAACACAGGAGCCAGTTGGGCCTCGGTGTTCTGGCTGACGGTCTCCACCACTTGCAGGGTGATCGGCTGGGTCTTGAGTTCGCCGATCTGCAACGGCGGAATCACCACGGTGCCGTTCTGCCTGGGCAGCAGGGTGATGATCCAGCGGGTGGTGGCGTGGTTATCGCCACCCAGGGTGGTGAGCTGGTTGATCTGGCGCGTGCCGCTCACTTCAAACAGCGGGTCCAGCGGCGCCAGGTCCGGTTTGCCGAACAGCGTGACGTCGTTGGATTCCACCGTCAGTTCCACCGTCTCCCCGGAATTGATGCGGCTGCGGTCGACACTGGCCACCAGGCCGGCGGCCTGGGCCTGGCTGGCCCACAACGCGAGGGTGAGAAGAAGGGCGGTGCAGCGGTTCATCGAGTCTTGTCCTGATGTTGTTGCTGTTCGTACCAGAATTTGCGTCGCAGCAACTCGCCGGGGTTGTCCGGGATCTGCCGCAGCCATTGTTCCAGGGCCTGGCGCTGCTCGCCTTCAAGCGTGCCGTCGACCGGGCGCAGGGGCGGGGTGGTGGTTTGTTCATCACCCAACTCGCTGCCGGGTACCTCGTTGCTGCCGGCGTGGGGCGTGGCCCCGGTTTGCGTGTCGGTCGCGCCGGGCTGGCCCTGGCCTTGGGACGTCTGCTCGCCACCGGTGGCGGTCTGGCTGCTGGCGCCCGGTTGCGCAGTCTGGCCGGGTTGGGTGGTTTCGTCATCCTCGTTTTTTGCAGGCTTGGCCGGCTCGGTTTTTTCCGGTTCCTGTTGCATCAGGCTTTCCACCAGCGCCTTGTTCTTCAGCGCCGGCTGCAAGTCTGGCTGGGCTTCGAGGGCTTGTTCGTAGGCATCGATCGCCGCTTCCAGCTCGCCGCTTTTGGCCAGGGCATTGCCTCGATTGTAGTGGGAGTAGGCGTCGCTGCCTTCGGCAAACCGCTTGGCGGCTTCGGCATAGTTGCCCGCTTCATACAGTGCGACGCCTTGCCATTGCGGGTCTTCGAAATGTTCGGCTGCTTCGGCCGGGCGTTTTTTCTTCAGCAGCAGTTGGCCCTGTTGGTCGGGGCGCAGCCACAGGTCCTGGAAGTCGAAGGCATAGCTGGGCTGCGGCGCGCCCAACAGCAGCAACGGCAGGAAGAACAGCCAGCCCCGGCGCCCGGCGCAGGCAGCGAGCAGCAGCAGTGGCAAGAGCAACCAATAACCCTGGTCGGCCCAGGTGTCGAGGTGCAGCAGTTGGCCGTCATTGCGCAGGCTTTGCGGGCCGTCCAGCATCCCGAGGTGGCGCAGGTCCTTGTCGTCCAGGCGTGCCTGGCGGTAGAGGCCGCCCATTTCGCTGGCGAAGGCCTTGAGGGTCGGGCTGTCCAGGCGCGGCACGAGGATCGCGCCCTGGGCGTCCTTGAGGAACTCGCCGCTTTCCTGGGTCACCGGCGTGCCTTCGCGGCTGCCAATGCCGAGGATCGACAAGCTCGGCGCCTGGTTGCCTTGCAGCTGCAGGCGGATCCCCTGGCGTTCCTGCTTGGACAGCGACGAGCCGATCAGCAGCAGCCGACCCTGGCCGAGGCCGCCATGCTTGAGCAGGCTCAGGGCTTTTTCCACCGCCAGGTCTGCGCGGTGGCCGGGCTCGGGCATGATCGAGGGGCGCAGGGCTTCCAGCAGGTTATGGCTGGTGGCCAGGTCGTCGGACAGCGGCACCAGCGTATGGGCGCTGCCGGCGTAGACCACGATGGCGGTCTGCGCATCGCTGCGGGCCTGAAGCAGGTCGAACAGCTTGCGCCGTGCCTGTTCGAGGCGGCTGGGCGGGCTGTCGGTGGCGAGCATTTCCGGGGTCAGTTCCAGCAGCACCACCAGCGGGTCGGCGGGCTTCTGGCTGGACTGTTCGACGCGTTCCCAGCTCGGCCCCAGCAACGCCAGCACGGCCAGCAGCCAGGCGATGCCGAGCACCACCCACGGCGATTTGCTCTCCCGACCATTGCCGCCACTGAGCAACGCGGCGTGGAAGGCCGGCGGCAGAATCATCTGCCAGCGCCCGGCGCGTTTCTGGCGGTGCCACAACTGCCACAGCAACCAGCCGAGCAGCGGCAGCAGCAACAGCCACCAGGGACGGAACCAGTGCGGCCACAGGGCGATCATCGACGCCTCCGCAAACGCAAGCGTTTGAGGCGTTCACGCCATTCAGGATTGGGTTGCAGGAAACGGCCCTTGCTTGAGAGTTTGCTGAACAGGCGTTGCAGGGCGTTATCCGGCCAGCGTTCCTGGATCACCAGCAGCATGCTGAGGATCAGCGCCAACGCCAGCGGCGCGCTGTACAGCGCCTGGGCGGGGCGGGCCTGGGTGGGTTGCTGGGCCACGGGTTCGAGCTGGTCGAGGGTTTCCTTGATCTTCAGCAGTTCGTTGCCGTCGCGGGCGCGGAAGTAGCGGCCGCCGGTGGCCTCGGCGATGGCCTTGAGGGCCGGTTCGTCGAGGTCGAGGCTCGGGTTGACGCCGAGGATGCCCAGGGAACCGGTTTGCTCGGGGTCTGCGCCGATGCCGATCGGGTAGATTTTCACCCCTTCTTCGGCGGCCAGGCGGGCGGCGGTCAGCGGGTCGATTTCGCCGGCATTGTTGGCGCCGTCGGTGACCAGGATCAGCACCCGGCTTTGCGCCGGACGCTGGCGCAGGCGCTTGAGGGCCAGGCCGATGGCGTCGCCAATCGCGGTGTTTTTACCGGCGATGCCAATCCGTGCCTCATCCAGCCAGGTGCGCACGGTGCGCCGGTCAAAGGTCAGCGGCGCTTGCAGATAGGCCTGGCTGCCGAACAGGATCAATCCCACGCGATCACCTTCGCGGCCTTCCAGGAAATCTCCCAGCAGGTGCTTGACCAGGCTCAGGCGGCTGACGTCTTCGTCTTGCCATTGCATGTCGGGGAAGTCCATCGAGCCGGATACGTCCACCGCCACCAGCAAGTCGCGGCCGCTGGCTGCAATCGGCAAGGGTTCGCCCAACCATTCCGGGCGGGCGGCGGCGGTCAACAGCAGCAGCCACAGGAACACAAACGGCGCTTGCTGGCGCCATCCCGGCAGGTTGACCCGCGCGCGGCGGCGGGCCAGGCCTTCGAGGTCGCTGAGGAAGCTGACTTTCAGCGCCGGTTCGCCGCTGTCGGCCACCGGCAGGATGAGGCGCAGCAACCAGGGCAATGGCAACAGGGCAAAGATCCACGGCCAGGCGAACTCAAACATGTTTGCGAATCCAGGTATCGACGGCCTGGGTCAGACCGGCGATGGCCTTGTCGTCGAGTTTGCATTCGGGCTTGTAGGCGCCTTCCACCAGCACCATCCAGCGGGTCAGGCCGGCAGCGGGGCAACGGTTGTCGAGGAACGCCAGCCACTTGCGGCCGTTGAGGGTGTGGCTCTGGCTGTAGGGGTAGTCGTTGCGGCACAGGCGCTTGAGCAGGCCGTTGAGTTGTTGCAGCCAGGCACCGGCCGGTGCGCCGTCGTAGGGTTTGGGCATCAGCGCCAGTTCGGCGAGGGCGGCGATGCGCAGCGGGTCCAGGGGTTGTTCGGCACGGGCCAATGGGCGCTTGGCTGGCAGGAAACGGCGCAGCCACCACAGGCCCCAGCCCGCCAACGGGATGATCAGCAGCAACAGCCACCAACCCGGCGCCGGCGGCCAGAAGCCGATCACTGGCGGGGCGATCAGGGGTTGCAGTTGGTCGAGGCTGCTCATTGCTTTTTAACCGGGCGTTGCGGGTTCAGGTATTCGCGCAGTTGCTCGACCATTTCACCCTGGGTACTCAAGGGCATCAACAGCACCCGCAGCTTTTGCGCGAGCAGTTCCCAGCGTGCGCTGCGGGCTTCGGCCTGGGCCTTGTAGGCCTGGCGCAGATCAAAATTCAGGGTGTCCAGCTCCAGCTGTGCGCCGCGCTCGGCGAAGCGCAGCAGGCCGGCGGCGGGCAGGGCGTGGTCCAGCGGGTCGGAAACCGGCAACAGCAGCAGGTCGCAATGCCGCGACAACAGGCTCAGCTGTTGCTCGGCGCCTTCGGTCAGGGCGCGCTCGTCACAGATCACAATCACCAGGCTGCCAGGGCGCAATACTTCCCGGGCTCGGCGCAAGGCCATGCCGAGGGCGTCGGCTTCGGGGCGGCGTTCGGTGTTGAGGCTCTGGTTGACCCGTACCAACCGGTTGAGCAATTGCAGCAGGCTTTGCTTGCTGCGCCGGGGTTTGATTTCGTAGTGCTCGCTGTCACCGAACACCAGCCCGCCGACCCGGTCGTTATGGCCCAGTGCCGCCCAGCCAATCAGGCTCGCGGCCTGGGCCGCCAGTACCGACTTGAACATCTGCCCCGAGCCGAAAAACAGCCGGCAGCTTTGCTCCACCATGATGAAGATCGGCCGTTCGCGCTCTTCATGAAACAGCTTGGTGTGGGGCTCCTGGGTGCGTGCAGTGACGCGCCAGTCGATGGTGCGCACATCGTCGCCGGCCTGATACACCCGCACCTGGTCGAAGTCGACCCCGCGCCCGCGCAGTTTCGAGTGGTGCAGGCCGATCAGCGGGCTGCGCTGGCTCGGCGTGGAAAACAGCTGCACTTCCCGCACGCGATGACGCATCTCGATCAATTCGCTCAGGGTGACACGGGTTCCATCGCCAGCGTTCATGGACGTCAAGCGACGGCAACGACGTCGAGAATGCGTTGCACCACGCGGTCCTGGTCGATGCCGGCCGCTTCGGCCTCGAACGACAGAATGATGCGGTGGCGCAGCACGTCGAACAGCACCGCCTGGATGTCTTCCGGGCTGACGAAATCGCGGCCGGCCAGCCAGGCGTGGGCCCGGGCGCAGCGGTCCAGCGCAATCGAGCCACGAGGGCTGGCGCCATAGGCAATCCATTCGGCCATTTCCGGATCGAACTTGGCCGGGGTGCGAGTGGCCATGACCAGTTGCACCAGGTATTCCTCCACCGCATCGGCCATGTACAGGCCGAGGATTTCCTTGCGCGCGGCGAAGATCGCCTGCTGGCTGACGCGCCGCTCGGGCTTGGTTTCACCGTTGAGGGCTTCGCCACGGGCCTGCTGCAGGATGCGGCGCTCGACGGCGGCATCGGGGAAGCCGATTTTCACGTGCATCAGGAAACGGTCGAGCTGGGCTTCGGGCAGCGGGTAGGTGCCTTCCTGCTCGATCGGGTTTTGCGTGGCCATCACCAGGAACAATGGCGACAACTCGTAAGTGCTGCGCCCCACGCTGACCTGGCGCTCGGCCATGGCTTCGAGCAATGCCGACTGCACCTTGGCCGGGGCACGGTTGATTTCGTCCGCCAGCACCAGGTTGTGGAAGATCGGGCCTTGCTGGAACACGAAACTGCCGGTTTCCGGGCGATAGATCTCGGTGCCGGTGATGTCGGCGGGCAGCAGGTCGGGGGTGAACTGGATGCGATGGAACTGTGCCTCGATCCCTTCGGCAAGCTCCTTGATGGCCTTGGTCTTGGCCAGCCCGGGAGCGCCTTCAACCAGCATATGGCCATCGGCGAGCAGGGCAATGAGCAAGCGCTCGATGAGTTTTTCCTGGCCGAGAATCTGCGTTGAAAGAAAGGTTCGCAGCGCAAGCAGCGCTTCACGATGTTCCATCGATGACGGTTCCTGGAGAGGTGAGACTGGGCATTGCGAAAAATGCCAGGCCTGGGGGCGTTACTTTAATGCATCGGAGGGGGTGGAGACTAACGGCGCGGGGGGTATTTTTCGGGAAATGTGGGAAATGTCTGAGGTTTTTTCCGATAGGCGCCTGCCTTTGTGGCGAGGGAGCTTGCTCCCGCTGGGTTACGCAGCAGCCCCAGCAAGGCTGCCGAGTTTTTCCAGGCAGAACGCAGTTGGCTGGATTGGGGCCGCTTCGCAGCCCAGCGGGAGCAAGCTCCCTCGCCACATTGTGCGGATTTGGCAACTAGGCCCGGATATAGGTCCCGGTGCCCTTGAGAATGTTCTGCAGGGTTTCTTCCACTTCGGCCAGATCCGACTCGGCGGTGCTGTGGGTGATTGCCAATTGATCGTGGCCGCCCAATGCATCGGCATCCGCCGCGCCAATCTCCACCAACAGTGTCGTGGCACTCAGGGTGATCTTCAGCCCGTCCAGGGTCGACGGCTCGTAATCCCAGGTGACTTCCACCTCGTCCTCGTCCGGATAACGGGTCACCATGAACATCTCGCCCTTGTCGCCGTGGCAGCAGAGCATGGCCATGTTGTCTTCTTCGTCATCGCACGGGTTGACGATCAGGTGGGCGGTGGTGAGTTGCAATGGCATGGTTAATCCTGTCTGGGGGAGGGCGAAGCAGGGCAATTGTGCCATTGCGGCGAATTTTGTGCTGCATCGTGTGTCAGACCTTGTGGCATGACCTGGCGGGCAATATCAGTCATTTCCGGTACTCGGCGCCCCGGGATTTCTCCGAAAACACCCGGTTGCCCAAGTCGCAACCCGCCGGCAGCGTGCCGATGACCGAATATGTCGCAGCGTCGCAAGCAGCTTGCTTCCTACACTCGTTAAGCTGCGCAACGGATGTGCCTCGCCAGGAGTCTGACCTGCCCGTCGTACCGTCACCTGGCAAGGTGCGCATCTTATGGAAGTTGAATGTGACCTCATTGTCTTGTCCAGCTTCACCCACCTGTCACTCTGAATTCGTTACTGTAGACCGCGAACAGAGCTGACGGTCTCCCCGCAAGGGGATAACACGCGACGCTTCCATCAATAACAAGCCCAAGCGGAGTACCACAGATGGCGTTCTTCACCGCAGCCAGCAAAGCCGACTTCCAGCACCAACTGCAAGCGGCACTGGCGCAGCACATCAGTGAACAGGCACTGCCACAAGTGGCGCTGTTCGCTGAACAATTCTTCGGCATCATTTCCCTGGATGAACTGACCCAGCGTCGCTTGTCCGACCTGGCCGGTTGCACCCTGTCTGCCTGGCGCCTGCTTGAGCGCTTTGATCACAACCAACCGCAAGTGCGGGTCTACAACCCCGATTACGAACGTCATGGCTGGCAATCGACCCACACTGCGGTCGAAGTGCTGCACCACGACCTGCCATTCCTGGTGGACTCGGTGCGTACCGAGCTGAACCGCCGTGGCTACAGCATCCACACCCTGCAAACCACCGTACTCAGCGTGCGTCGTGGCAAGAAGGGCGAACTGCTGGAAATCCTGCCCAAAGGCACCCAGGGCGAAGACGTTCAGCAAGAATCGCTGATGTACCTGGAAATCGACCGCTGCGCCAACGCCGCCGAGCTGAGTGTCCTGAGCAAGGAACTTGAGCAGGTACTGGGCGAAGTGCGCGTTGCCGTCGCCGATTTCGAACCGATGAAAGCCAAGGTCCAGGAACTGCTGGCCGGTATCGACGCCAGCCCATACGTGATCGACGGCGAAGAAAAAGCCGAGATCAAGAGCTTCCTGGAATGGCTGGTGGGCAACCACTTCACCTTCCTCGGCTATGAAGAGTTCGTGGTACGTGACGAGGCGGACGGAGGTCATATCGAATATGACGCCAACTCGTTCCTCGGTCTGACCAAACTGCTGCGCCCGGGCCTGACTACCGACGAGCTGCGCATCGAAGACTACGCGGTGAACTACCTGCGTGAGCCGGCCGTGCTGTCGTTCGCCAAGGCTGCACACCCAAGCCGCGTGCACCGCCCGGCCTACCCGGACTACGTGTCGATCCGCCAGATCGACGCCGACGGCAAGGTCATCAAGGAATGCCGCTTCATGGGCCTCTACACCTCCTCGGTGTACGGCGAAAGCGTGCGGGTGATTCCTTACATCCGTCGCAAGGTGACGGAAATCGAGCGTCGCTCGGGCTTCCAGGCCAAGGCGCACTTGGGCAAGGAACTGGCCCAGGTGGTCGAGGTGCTGCCCCGTGATGACCTGTTCCAGACCCCGGTGGACGAGCTGTTCAGCACCGTGATGTCGATCGTGCAGATCCAGGAACGCAACAAGATCCGCGTGTTTCTGCGCAAGGACCCGTACGGCCGTTTCTGCTACTGCCTGGCCTACGTGCCGCGCGACATCTATTCCACCGAGGTGCGCCAGAAGATCCAGCAAGTGCTGATGGATCGCCTGAAAGCCTCGGACTGCGAGTTCTGGACGTTCTTCTCCGAGTCCGTACTGGCTCGCGTGCAGTTGATCCTGCGGGTAGACCCGAAGAACCGCCTGGACATCGACCCGCTGCAACTGGAAAAAGAAGTGGTGCAGGCCTGCCGCAGCTGGCAGGACGACTACTCCAGCCTGGTGGTGGAAAGCTTCGGCGAAGCCCATGGCACCAACGTGCTGGCTGATTTCCCGAAAGGTTTCCCGGCCGGCTACCGCGAGCGTTTCGCCGCGCATTCGGCCGTGGTCGACATGCAGCACTTGCTCAGCCTGACCGAAGCCAACCCGCTGGTGATGAGTTTCTACCAGCCGCTGGGCCAGGTTTCCGGCCAGCGCGAGCTGCATTGCAAGCTGTATCACGCCGATACGCCGCTGGCGCTGTCCGATGTGCTGCCGATCCTGGAAAACCTCGGCCTGCGTGTCCTGGGTGAATTCCCGTACCGCCTGCGTCATGCCAATGGCCGCGAGTTCTGGATTCACGATTTCGCGTTCATCGCCGCCGAAGGCGTGAACCTCGATATCCAGCAATTGAACGACACCCTGCAGGACGCATTCGTGCATATCGTGCACGGCGATGCCGAAAACGATGCGTTCAACCGCCTGGTGCTGACGGCCGGCCTGCCATGGCGCGACGTGGCGCTGCTGCGTGCCTACGCCCGTTACCTGAAGCAGATTCGCCTGGGCTTCGACCTGGGTTACATCGCCAGTACCCTGAACAACCACACCGACATCGCCCGCGAGTTGACCCGGTTGTTCAAGACCCGTTTCTACCTGGCGCGCAAGCTCACCGCCGAAGACCTCGAAGACAAGCAGCAACGCCTGGAACAAGCGATCCTCACGGCCCTGGACGACGTTCAGGTGCTCAACGAAGACCGCATCCTGCGTCGCTACCTGGACCTGATCAAGGCCACCCTGCGGACCAACTTCTACCAGGCTGACGCCAACGGCCAGAACAAGTCGTACTTCAGCTTCAAGTTCAACCCGCACGCGATTCCTGAGCTGCCCAAGCCGGTGCCGAAGTTTGAAATCTTCGTCTACTCGCCTCGGGTTGAAGGCGTGCACCTGCGCTTTGGCAACGTCGCTCGCGGCGGCCTGCGCTGGTCCGACCGTGAAGAAGACTTCCGCACTGAAGTGCTGGGCCTGGTAAAAGCCCAGCAAGTGAAGAACTCGGTGATCGTGCCGGTGGGCGCCAAGGGCGGTTTCCTGCCGCGTCGCCTGCCGTTGGGCGGCAGCCGGGACGAGATCGCGGCCGAGGGCATCGCCTGCTACCGCATCTTCATTTCCGGCCTGTTGGACATTACCGACAACCTGAAAGACGGCGCCCTGGTGCCACCGTTGAACGTGGTGCGCCACGACAACGATGACCCGTACCTGGTAGTAGCAGCGGACAAGGGCACTGCGACCTTCTCCGACATCGCCAACGGCATCGCCATCGACTACGGCTTCTGGCTGGGTGATGCGTTCGCTTCCGGTGGTTCTGCCGGTTACGATCACAAGAAAATGGGCATCACCGCCAAGGGCGCGTGGGTGGGGGTGCAGCGTCACTTCCGTGAGCGCGGCATCAACGTCCAGCAAGACAGCATCACCGTGGTGGGCGTGGGCGACATGGCCGGCGACGTGTTCGGCAACGGCCTGTTGATGTCAGACAAGCTGCAACTGGTCGCGGCCTTCAACCACCTGCACATCTTCATCGATCCAAACCCGAACCCGGCCAACAGTTTCGCTGAACGTCAGCGCCTGTTCGACCTGCCGCGCTCGGCCTGGACCGACTACGACACCAGCATCATGTCCGAAGGCGGCGGTATCTTCTCGCGCAGCGCGAAGAGCATTGCCATCTCGCCACAGATGAAAGAACGCTTCGACATCCAGGCCGACAAGCTGACCCCGACCGAACTGCTGAATGCCTTGCTCAAGGCACCGGTGGACCTGTTGTGGAACGGCGGTATCGGTACTTACGTCAAGGCCAGCACCGAGAGCCACGCCGATGTGGGCGACAAGGCCAACGACGCCCTGCGCGTCAATGGCAACGAGCTGCGCTGCAAGGTGGTGGGCGAGGGCGGTAACCTCGGCATGACGCAGCTGGGTCGTGTGGAATTCGGCCTCAATGGCGGCGGTTCCAACACTGACTTCATCGACAACGCCGGTGGTGTGGACTGCTCCGACCACGAAGTGAACATCAAGATCCTGCTCAACGAAGTGGTGCAGGCCGGTGACATGACCGACAAGCAGCGCAACCAGTTGCTGGCGAGCATGACCGACGAAGTCGGCAGCCTGGTGTTGGGCAACAACTACAAGCAAACCCAGGCCCTGTCCCTGGCTGCCCGCAAAGCCTTCGAGCGCGTGGCCGAGTACAAGCGCCTGATGAGCGACCTGGAAGGCCGTGGCAAGCTGGACCGCGCCATCGAGTACCTGCCGACCGAGGAGCAGCTCAACGAGCGCGCCGCTGCGGGCAAGGGCCTGACCCGTCCGGAGCTGTCGGTACTGATCTCCTACAGCAAGATCGACCTCAAGGAAGCGTTGCTCAAATCCCTGGTGCCGGATGACGACTACCTGACCCGTGACATGGAGACCGCTTTCCCGCCGAGCCTGGTGGCGAAGTTCTCCGAAGCCATGCGTCGCCACCGTCTGAAGCGCGAGATCGTCAGCACCCAGATCGCCAACGACCTGGTCAACCACATGGGCATCACCTTCGTTCAGCGCCTCAAAGAGTCCACCGGCATGAGCCCGGCGAACGTGGCGGGCGCCTACGTGATCGTGCGAGACATCTTCCACCTCCCGCACTGGTTCCGTCAGATCGAAGCCCTGGACCACCAGGTCTCGGCCGATGTGCAACTGGAGCTGATGGACGAGCTGATGCGCCTGGGCCGCCGTGCCACGCGCTGGTTCCTGCGCAGCCGTCGCAACGAACAGGATGCGGGACGTGATGTTGCGCACTTCGGTCCGCACCTTGCCGCGCTGGGCCTCAAGCTCGACGAACTGCTGGAAGGCCCGACCCGCGAAGGTTGGCAGAACCGTTACCAGGCTTACGTCGAAGCCGGTGTGCCGGAGTTGTTGGCGCGCATGGTTGCAGGCACTACCCACCTGTACACCCTGCTGCCAATCATCGAAGCCGCCGACGTGACAGGCCAAAGTGCGGCAGACGTCGCGAAGGCTTACTTCGCCGTCGGCAGCGCCCTGGACTTGCCGTGGTACCTGCAGCAGATCAGCAGCCTGCCCGTGGGCAACAACTGGCAGGCCCAGGCCCGCGAAGCCTTCCGCGATGACGTGGATTGGCAGCAACGGGCGATCACCATTTCCGTACTGCAAATGGCCGATGCGCCAGAAGACATGGAAGCCCGCGTGGCCCTGTGGCTTGAGCAGCACCAGGACATGGCTGATCGCTGGCGCACCATGATGGTGGAGATTCGTGCTGCAGTCGGCACGGACTACGCCATGTACGCGGTAGCCAACCGTGAGTTGCTGGACCTGGCGATGAGCGGTCAATCGGTGCTGTAACTGGCTTGATTGAGCGGTAAAACCAAAAGCCCGGTATCGAAAGATATCGGGCTTTTTTGCATTTGATTATCGGCGTGTTATCTCAACTTGTGGCGAGGGAGCTTGCTCCCGTTGGGCTGCGCAGCAGTCCC
>NZ_JBSVWQ010000160.1:0-12956 GCF_054071215.1 Pseudomonas sp. SDO5522_S412
GGGGATTTAATTCGGTAGAGAGACCGTGTTCTGCCACTGAGCAACCGTTTCCGCACTGATGCTCACCCCACCACACACAATCACCACCACATCCTCAATCCCGGCAATCGCCCCATGCTCCAGATACGCCACGGCCAACGAAACCCCACATGCCGGTTCCACCAACTGGCGTAAATCATCGGCGTACCGCGCCACGCCCATCATCGCGTCGGCATCACTCAACACCACGCATTGATGGGCAAACCTGCCGATATGCTGCACCGGCCACGTCGCCACCTGGGTCGCGGCCAACGACTTGGCCACGGTATCGATCTTCGCCAGCCGCACGGGCTTTCCAGCCTCTACGGCAGCAGCAAACGAAGCCGCGCCCGCCGTTTCACACGCAATCACCTTGCAGCCGAACCGCCCATGACGCTCCAGTCCCGTCAGAACGCCCGCGAGCAGTCCACCGCCGCCCACCGAGGTCACGATGGCGCCCACCTGAGGGCAGTCCTCAAGAATCTCATCGATCATGCTGCTGTGGCCTTCCCACAACAGCGGGTGATCAAAGGCCGGCACATACAGCGCCTCGGGTGCTTTTGAGAGTTGCAGCGCCAGCTCATTGGATTGATCCCACAGATCACCGTGCACCACCACCTCGGCCCCGGCCTGGCGGATGCGTGCGCGGGTGGCTTCGGGGGTGGTGGTCGGCACCACGATCCGCGCCTGTAACCCCAGGCCGCGCGCCGCGAAGGCCGTGGCCAGCCCGGCATTGCCGCCGGAGGGGCATACCACCGTGGTCTTGCCCTGGCTCGCCGCGTAGGCGCACAGCGTGGTCATGCCGCGCAACTTGAACGAGCCACAGGGTTGCAGGTTCTCGAGCTTCAGCCAGACCCGCCGGGTAGCGGTGGACAAGCCGGGGTGCAGGATCAACGGGGTGCGAATCGGCAGCATTGGTCATTTCCTGATCGGTCGAGTACCCATCATATACCAGGCCACGTGCTGTATCTGAGCTAGGCTGGTTGGGTTAAGTTGCTTGCGGTGTGTGATAGTGGCAAATGGCTTTGTCTTCGCTCGGTGATCGGTTACCTTATCGCCCCTGGATGGCTTCGATGGCCATTGCGCAATGCTCGACACAAGGATGGTCATGTAGCGGGAGTTTTTTCACGCCTCCCTTGTGTCGATCTCACCGACTGACACGAGTAGATCCATGTCCAATTGCCTGGTATCACTGTCCGAACAAGCCTTTTTTACGATTGCCACTTCTGCGCTGGAGGCTTACCGCGTTGATCACTCTGCCGATCTGGACGGTACCGGGATCAAGTTGGAGACCTTTGGTTATCTGTGGGGCCATCTCAGCTCAACCAGTATGAACGAGACCGTGTACCGTATCAGCCAGGCAAATGTATCGACTGCCGCTCACCGCACGGGGGATTCCGTTACTGCCCGCGACGATGCCTATACCTTGAAAAATACCTTCGTCGAATCATTCTTTCCGGAACTGCGTTTTCTCGGAGACTTTCACAGCCATCCTTACAGTCAGGAACGTGACGCCGTGCGCACTGAGCTGGACTTGGAGCGCAACGAGTTTTACCGGTTCTCAACTGCGGATATGCGTAGCGCCAAAGCTCAACAGGATGCGTGCAAGGACTACCGCGTTGGCTTGGTAATTACTGTATTTGAGCGTGAGGAACAGGTCGCTCGTTCCAACAAGTACCTTGATGATCAGAGTTGTATCCGTTTCCAATACGACAACATGACAATCTGGATCAAGGCATACGTGTGGGCGGGTGATGATTACCGTAGAAAGGCCGACAAAATGGTGACGCTTATTTGTCCTCCTGCTGGTTTCAGTTTGCAAGTCTGAGACGGACGCTTTGTGCTTTAACGATTCACGCCCGTTCAGCCGTAAAAAGACCTAGTGGCTTCGGAGAGCTAAGCCAATGTTGTTGGATTTGAAAGATGACACCCAGCTGAAAGCCGCTTGTAAAAGCGCGCTTGAGCAAACGCGCACCCAACCTGGAAATCAGGAGTGGCGTAATCGACTGATGGTCTTGCTCGAAAAAGTGCGCGAGTCGGATCACGATGAGTTCACCAGTGAGGCATTTCAGCGAATGCTTTGGGACAGCCGGGCTATTTCAGCCACAGGCATGGGCAGTGTCGACATTTCATTGGTGGCAGCCGATGGGCAAATCGCCGAGGTCTTATGGCAGCTAAAGTCAACCTATCGAGTGTTGCTCCCTGATGCCGTGGAGATGTTGATTGATTCCACTTGGTCACAGGTACTTGCCTTGGTAGAGCTCAAGGTCAAGCGCCGGCCTTTGCTGAAGTTATGTCGGTTGCTCGCGGCTATTTGTCCTGAATACTTCACGACTATTACCAATTTCCGAAAGCTCCACGAGCTGGCTATCGCGATGGGGTTTGACGGTCCCCTGGGGCATGGCCTGTCGGAGCAACGCTGGGTAATGGCGCGATTGAAGGGGGTTCTTGACGATCCTGGCCCAGGGCTGACGCAATTTTTTGTTGAGCATATGACCGTGCCTTGGTTGTTGTACGTCAATCACGTCCAAAAGGCGGAGTTGGAGGCGACGGAGGTATCAGACCTGGCTACCGGAGAGGAGCGCCTCAACCCATTACCTGCAGATCGTCGGCGCCGTGGCATGTTGGCTATTGGTGGGGGCTCATCAACCATTCGTTCAATGATCGAGTTTGCTCGTGAAGGCTGCACGCGCGAAGATTTCCGTGAGCACATGCATTCAATTAACCCCGGCCATGTAACCGGCACCCTCAACACTCAAATCAATGCGTTGATTGCGGAGTGGGGTGTATTGCGGCCTGACGGAGACAACCTTTACCTGACGCCAAGAGGCGAAAGTTTCCTTGAGTCTGGCGACCCGGATGATTTCTGCGATTGGTTGTTAACGCGTATTCTCGGGTTCGACAACATGCTCTATCTATTGATGCAGGAACCTTTGACTGTAAAGGCCCTGGCGCTGGAACTACAAAAGGTCAATCCAGGCTGGACCAGCAACTTTGTTCCGAGCTCACTGATCAACTGGTTGCGCAGCCTGAAGCTTGTTGAGTTGGCCTCCGACAAGACCTTGCAGTTGACCGAGCGTGGATTGACTTGGGCCGAACGTATTCATTGGGTTCCAGGTTTGCTCGGAGGGGACCCGGTACTGGTGCCACAAGAAACCTCGCCCGACTACCAAGGCTATATCAACCGTCCGAAACTGGGAGAGATTCTTGAGAGTTTCGACGACAACATTGTCTTGCGCCCTGAACTCATAGGCCAGCTCGATGCCGGCCTGTGGAGCCATCACCGTCGTCATCTTGCCGTATTGACGGGGTTGAGCGGTGCTGGGAAAACACTGCTGGCCCGAGGTTATGCATTGGGCTTACGGCACGGGGAAAAAGATCCCGCGCAGGGTTTGCTGACCGTTGCGGTACAACCGGGTTGGCACGATCCGTCTTGCTTGTTGGGATACATTAACCCGATTAATAATGAAGTCTATGTGCGGACGGCGCTCCTTGATTTTCTGTTGTGTGCCAGTGCAGATCCAGACCGTGCCTACACTGTGGTCCTGGACGAAATGAATCTGTCGCACCCCGAGCAGTACCTCGCACCGCTGTTGTCGGCAATGGAAACCGGTGACCGGATCGAGTTGCACGCCCAAGGCGTCGAGATTAATGGGATTCCAGCCAGCCTCGACTACCCCGCGAACCTCTTTATCATCGGTACCGTCAATATGGACGAAACCACCCATGGACTCAGCGACAAGGTGCTTGATCGTGCCTGCGTGATTGAGTTCTGGGATATTGACGTGGACGCCTTTCCTGGTTGGAAAAATAGTCCGCTTTCCAGCGAGCAGACCCACAAAGTCCAGCAGGCACTCAAGGATCTGGTCGCAGCACTTCGTCCCGTCAGGCTGCATTTCGGCTGGCGCACGATCAGCGATGTAATGGGCTATATCCGCGAGGCGTTGCGCTGGAACGTTATCGACTTTGAAAGTGCGTTGGACCAGGCTATCTATTCCAAAGTATTACCCAAACTGCGCGGTGAGGACTCGCCCCGTATTCAACGGGCGTTTGCTGCAGTGCAGGTAGTACTCAAACAGAATGAACTTACGCAATCGCAGGCCAAGATGCATGAGTTGCTGGAAGACCTCCAGTACCTGGGTTCTGCCCGGTTCTGGCGTTAAGCATGGGGCAGATTGTCTGCGTTGACCACTCAGGTCGCTTATTCAGCATCAGCCCGGATCAGCTGTGTTCAGGGTTCCATGAGCAGGGTCGTTATGTCTTTCTGATCCCCGAAGGGGCAGGCCAGTTATTTGTCGATGACGTCGCTCTGGCGGCCGGCCGGCATGAGCAACAGATGGCCTGGGTGTGGGAGCCAGGCTTCTATGCGGGGGAAGTCGCTGCTGAGCTCACAGATGTCAGCGGCAACGTTGTCGCTCTTTATCGCCTGTCTGTAGCGCCACAAGGCGAAAAACTCGAACAGGCTTCGTTTGAGCGGATGATCGCCGACATCCAGGCTTTCGACCCAAGTTTGTTGATGGGGACCGAATACACGAAAAGCCAGATCGGCGTGCAAGGTGAAGTGACGAATGTGCATCTGCAATACGCGCGCTTGCGTTGTTATGGCGACGCATTTTTGAAGGCTATGCGTAGGGTGACCAAAAGCCCACTGACGAGGCTGCGCCGAGAGCGGACAATTCAGGGGTTGAACAAGGTCAGACGGCTGGACCGATACTCTGTGCACAAGGCTATGCGCAATCCTGCAATGTTGCCGGTGTTGAACGGGCAATCCAGCAACTTCGGTACTCCCGGGCCCATTGCCTTTGACGTTTCGACGGTATTCAACGACCTTGATAATGCTGCGAACCAGACGCTCTGCGCGGTTCTGCGCGCTGTGGCTCGGCGCGCGGGGCAAGTGATCGCGGGGTTAAGTCGGCTCAGTGAGCAGAAGGAACAGGACGGTGCTCGTTCGTTACTGGTGCCAAGGCTCGCGCGCCGTATGGCGTACCTGAATCGCCTACAGCATGACCTGCGACGAATTGCGCGCAGTGAGCCCTTTACATCAATAAAGACGGCGCATATTTCATCGGCCGGGTTGAACGCTATTTCGGCGCACCCACTGTACGCAAGCGCTTATCGGGTGGGCTGGCACGCTCTGCGTAATGGGGTGGGTGGTGAGTTGAGCGATGAAAGGCATTGGATGAGTCCTACCTGGGAAGTCTACGAACGGTGGTGTTACCTCCAAGTAGTCAAAACCTTGCAAGCGCGCTATTCACACATGGTCTGGCAAAGGGATTGCGTTTCGAACAAAGCTGAATGCATTGCCTTCAACGCAATCGCACCCAATATCGAGCTCAATGTATGGCTTCAGGTCCGCTGCCCGGCATTCGATAAAAAACCCAACCGGGGCTTCGCCAGTATTTCGCGGCAGCGTTTCCCGGATATTGTCATCACCCTTGAGGCCCATGGTCAGAAGCGTTTTTTGGTGCTGGATGCGAAGTATCGAGCCAGCCGCTATGGCGTACTGGATGCAATGCAATCCGCGCATATCTATCGGGACAGTTTGCGCTGGCAAGACCGGGGTCCTGATTGCACGTTGTTACTCGTACCAAAAAAGGGCGGAGTACCTTCATTGGAAACCACACAGTACAGGGATACATACGGGGTTGGCGTCGTGGCGCTGGGTGTTGGGGAGGACCTCAATACGCTGGGCGAATTGCTTCATGGCCTGTTGGGACCGGCTATCACTTCACACACTGAGGTCCAGTAACCACAATACCAGCGTTTAAGACCTCTTCGATCTGCGCAAGTCCTGACGCTGATCCGACATTCTGACAACGAAGACTTTTCCCGCTCTCGTTTGAGGCCTTGGATCTACCACCCCCGTAACCGCTCCCAAACCTGCACCTCACCATTCTCCAGCAGCGCGCCATAGCTGCCGAACTGCGTCCCCGTAGCACACGCATGGTTAGGCAAAACCCTCAGCCGCGTCCCCAGCGGAAACCGCTCAACCACATCCATCGCCACCCCGTCGAACCAAGCCACCCCATGCTCCTGATTCGCGCTGCCCACCAGCAACCCCTCAATCACCTCGCCACCCTCGGTACACACCTGCCCATAACCAAAATCCCGCTTCTGCGACTGCGTCCCACGATCCCGACTCATCGCCATCCACCCCGCGTCGGTAATGATCCAGCCCTTTTCCACCTGATGCCCGATCACCGTAGTCAGCACACTCAACGCCAGCTCATCAATGCGGCACACCCCAACGTTATGCATCACCAAATCAAAAAACGCATAAACCCCAGCCCGCAGCTCAGTCACACCCTCCAGGCTCACCGCCGACAGCGCCGTGGGCGTCGAACCCACACTCACCTGCAAGCAAGGCAACCCCGCCCCCCGAATCACCTCGGCCGCTGCAACACAGCGCGCCCGTTCCTGCTCGGCAATCGCCCGCAACGCCTCAGGCGTATCCAGCCCGTAACTTTCCCCGGCATGAGTCAACACCCCGGCAAGCATCCCGCCGCCATACAGCAGCCTGGCGATCTCCAGCAACAGCGGATCCTGAGGCTTCACCCCGGACCGGTGCCCATCACAGTCAATCTCAATCAGCACCGCAAAAACCTCACCCTGCAGCGCACCAAACTCGACAATCGCCCGGGCCCCGGCCAGGCTGTCGGTGATCAGCGTCAGCGCACACCCCTGACGACGCAACGCCAACGCCTGAGGCAATTTATGCGGCGCCATCGCCACCGCATACAGAACGTCCCGAATGCCGAGGTCGAAAAAATACTCGGCCTCCTTCAACGTCGAAACCGTAATCCCCGTGGCCCCGGCGGCGATTTGCGCCGCCACCACCTCGGCACATTTATGGGTCTTCACATGGGGCCGCAAGCTCACACCCAAGTCATCGGCACGCTGCTGCATACGCAGGATATTGCGCTGCATCCGGCTCACATCCAGCAAAGCTGTCGGGGTTTCCATCGTGCACACTCCAAAAGGTAAATTGACGGTCTATCCAGTACTGGATATGTTGTCTGAATGAAAAAACACACTCCCGAACAAGCGGCCTTGATCAGCCAACTCGAACAGATTGCCGAAGGCCTGAGCAAGACCTTCAGCCCGTTTTGCGAGGTCGTGCTGCACGACCTGCGCGACCCGCAGCACGCAATCATGGCCATCCACAACAACCTCTCCGGGCGCCAGCCGGGTGACCCGGCCACCGAGCTGGGCCTGGCGCGGATTGCCGATCCCGAGTACCCGCAGGTGATCGCCAACTACCAGAACCAGTTCGCCGACGGGCGTCAGGTCAAGAGCACTTCCATCGGCATCAAGGACTCCACCGGCAAGTACGTGGCGGCCTTGTGCATGAACGTCGACCTCTCGTTGTTCCGTGGCTTGCAGGGCATGCTGGAACAGTTCGGCTCGGTCAGCGGCGATCGGCCCGCCGAGTCTCTCGACCCGTCCGGTGCCGACGCCATTCGTGCGCGCATCGACCAGTTCGCCGCACGCCTGGCGACCACCCCACGTGCCCTCAAGGCCGCCGACCGGCGCCTGCTGATGCAAGAGCTGAAAGAAGCCGGCGTGATGGACATCCGGCGTGCCATGGAAACGGTTGCCTCACACCTTGGGGTCTCGCGGGCGGCGGTGTACACCTACGCCAAATGACCTATGCCGAGCGCGCCACGGCTTCGATTTCAATCAGATAGCCGTGGTGCAGTTCCGGCACCGGCACCACCGCGCGGGCGGGGCGGTGATCCTCCAGCGCAGCGGCGTACAAGCCATCAAATTCAGGCCAGTGTTTTACCCCCACCACGTACACCGTGACTTTCACCAGGTCTGCGGGAGAGCCGCCTGCGGCCTTCAAAATCGCCAACAGATTGTCCAGGGCCACTTGAGCCTGTTCGGCAAACGAAGCCTCGAGGTTATGACGCCCGTCAGGGCTCACCGGTAATTGACCGGAGATGTACAGCGTGCCCTGATGGCTTACGGCCTGGGAGTAGTGCCCGGCAGGCTGGGAGGCAGTGGCTGTGTGGTGAATCTTCATGATCGGCAGTTCTCAAGCAAGGGAGGGAAGGGGAGCAGGTTGTTCATCGGTGGCACCGTGGCCAATCACCGCCGTGGCCACGCCGCAGCCGAACACGTTGGTGGCGGTACGGCCCATGTCGAGGATCGGGTCCACGGCGAGGATCAGCAGCAAACCGGCTTCCGGCAGGCCGACCATCGGCAGGCCCGCCGCGAGCACCACCAGTGAGCCGCGCGCCACGCCGGCGGTGCCTTTGCTGATGACGAGCAAGGTCAGCAGGATCATTACCTGATGGCCGAAGCTCATTTCGATGCCATAGGCCTGGGCGATGAACATCACGATAAACGCCTGGTACATCATCGAACCGTCGAGGTTGAACGAGTAACCCAGGGGCAGCACAAAACTGTTGATGCGCTTGGGCGAGCCGAAGCTATCCAGGGCGGCGATGGTCTTGGGGTAGGCCGCCTCGCTGCTGGCGGTGGAGAACGCCAGCAAAACCGGGCTGCGCAGCAACTGCAACAGTTGTTTGAAACGTGCGCCCAGCGCCAGGTAACCCACGCCGCTGATCACCAGCCACAGCACCGCCAGGCCCAGGTAGAACTGCGCGATCAACTTGCCAAAGCTGACCACCATCCCCAGCCCGTACAGGCTGATGGTGGCGGCAATTGCGGCAAACACCGCCAGCGGCGCGATCACCATCACGTATTCGGTGATGCGGAACATCACCTGGGTCAGTTCTTCCAGCACGTGCAGGATCGGCGACCTGGCGCTGCCCTTGACGAACGCCAGCGCTGCGCCGAAGAACAACGAAAACACCACGATTTGCAGCACCTCATTGTTGCCCATGGCCTCGACGATGCTGCGGGGGAATACATGGGACAAAAAACCCGACAGGTTGAAGCTGGCGGTGTTCAAACCGCTGTTGCCGTTGGCCGCCACACTCAGGTTGAGCCCCGCGCCTGGCTGAAACAGATTGGCCAATGTCAAACCGATCAGCAGCGATACCACGGACGCAATCAAAAACCAGGTCATCGCCTTCAACCCGACACGGCCGATGGAACCGCTGTCGGCCATGCTCGCCACGCCACTGATCAACGTCGCCAGCACCAGCGGCGCGATGACCATCTTGATCAGGCGCAAAAACACGTCGGTGACCATGCTGAAGTAACCCGCGATGGTCTTGGCGGTGTCGGCGTCCAGTTGGGCATGCAGCACGGCCCCCACCAGCACGCCAAGGATGATCGCAATCACAATGGCCCGGGCCAGGTAACGATTTTTCATAAGCACCTCTTGTTGTTAACGCTCAGGGAACACCCGGGCATTTTTTATAGGCGGCAGAAATTGCAGGCAGCAGGAAGCCATGTGGCAAGCACGCTCGCCACAGTATTTTCTTGTTGGAGGTTTTAGCCCTTTAGCAGGCTCGCGTACTTCTCGATATCGACGTTGCCACCGGTCACGATGATGCCCACGCGCTGGCCCCGGAACTGCTGCTTGAGGTTGCGCAAGGCCGCAAGGCCGAGGCAACCGGTGGGCTCCACGACCATCTTCATGCGTTGCATGAAGAACCTCATCGACTCCACTAACTCGGCGTCCGAGACCGTAAGGATGTCATTCACGTTCTCGCGGATGATCGGGAAGGTGTGATTGCCAAGGTGCTGCGTCTGGGCGCCGTCTGCGATGGTCGCGGGCGTGTCGATGTGCACGATGCTGCCGGTCTGGAAGGAACGCTGGCCGTCATTCCCGGCTTCGGGCTCGACCCCGTACAGCAGGCAATCAGGTGACAACGCACGGGTGGCCAATGCCGTACCGGAGAGCATGCCGCCACCGCCCAGGCCGACAAACAAGGCATCCAGTGGGCCGGTGAATTCCAGCAACTCCTTGGCGGCAGTGCCCTGGCCGGCCAGCACGTCCGGGTGGTCGTATGAGGGGATCAACGTCATGCCGTGCTGCTCGGCCAGGGTGCGGCCGATCTGCTCGCGGTCTTCGGTGATACGGTCGTAGAACACCACGGTCGCGCCGTATTCCCGGGTGGCGGCGACCTTGGCAGCCGGGGCGTCGGTGGGCATTACGATGGTGGCCGGCATCTGCAACAGGCGGGCGGCCAGTGCGATGCCTTGGGCGTGATTGCCCGAGGAAAACGCCACTACACCGGCCTTGCGCTGCGCCTCGTCAAACCGGGAAAGCGCATTGAACGCACCGCGAAACTTGAATGAACCGGTGCGTTGCAGGTTTTCGCATTTGATGAACACCTGGGCGCCGGTCTCGGCATCGAGGGTGCGCGAGGTGAACACCGGCGTGCGGTTGGCGAAGCCCTCCAGGCGTTCGGCGGCTTTGATCACGTCATGGTACGAAGACAGTTGCATGGAAAGGACCTCTGAAAATGAACCGGGCACGAGCGCATTGCATTTGCTGTCTGGATAAAATATCCATAACTATACAAAATGTAAAGATCGGCATGCCCACTGTCTTCAGTGCCCGACCAGCTCTTCCAGCAACCGGTCCTTGTAGCCCTGCAAGACCGGCGAACTGCGCTCCCTCGGATGTGGCAAGTCCACCCGGATTTCATGCTTGATCCGCCCCGGGTGGGCGTCCATCACGATCACCCGGTCACCCAGGTACAGCGCCTCTTCGATGTCATGGGTGACCATGATCACCGTGCAGCGCTGTTGCACCCAGATCCGTTGCAGCTCCCGCTGCAGGTGCACACGGGTCAGGGCGTCGAGGGCGCCCAGTGGTTCATCGAGCAACAGTACCTTGGGTTTATTGATCAGTGCCCGGGCGATTGCAGCACGTTGCGCCATGCCGCCGGAGAGCTGGTGCGGGTAGGCGTTTTCAAAGCCGGTGAGGTTGACCAGAGCGATATGTTCGGCCACTTGCCGATCCTTTTCGGACTGGGGCAGGTTGTGGTTTTTCAGGGCCAGGGCGATGTTCTGGCTGACGGTCATCCACGGGAACAGGCGGTGATCCTGGAACACAATGCCGCGCTCCAGGCTGGTGGCGGCGATGCGCTGGCCGTCCAGCAGGATATCGCCTTCGTACTCGGCCTCCAGCCCGACAATCAGGCGCAGCAAGGTGGATTTGCCGCAGCCGCTGGCGCCGACGATGCTGACAAACTCCCCTGGCCGCACGTCGAGGTTGATGTTGTGCAACACCGGCAGCGGCTTGCCCTCGATCCGATAGGCCTTGTTCAGGCCGCGAATCTGCAGGGCGCCGGTCTGCACGGCGGTGTGGAGGGCGTGGTGGGCGATTGCGTTCATGTTCATGGCCTTCAACGAATATTGCGCCAGCGCAGCACGTGGCGGCTGAGGCGGGTAAACAGCAGGTTCATCAGGTAGCCCAGCAGGCCGATGCACAGCACGCTGAGCACGATCACTTCCATGCGCGAGCCAGCCTCGGCATTCATCATCAGGTTGCCCAGGCCGGCGCCGGAGGACAGGAACAGCTCACTGCCGATCGCCGTTACCCAGGCGAAGGCGAGGGCATGCAACACGCCGGTGGCGATGCTCGGCAACGCCGCCGGCAACAGCACGTGCACGAACTGCTGCACCGGGCTGAGCACCAGCACCTGGCCGACTTCACGATAACGCTGCTCCACATGGCTGAAGCCCTGGTAGGTGTTGAGCACCATCGGGTAGAACGCCGCGAGGCTGACGATCAGCACCTTGGAGAACTCGCCGTTGCCGAACCACATGGCAATCAACGGGATCCAGCCCAGCATCGGCACCTGGCGAATCGAATGGAACAGCGGGCCGATCAAACGGTTGGCCACACTCGACAGCGCCATCAGCACCCCCAGCACCACGCCGAACAGGATGCCCAGGGCCAGGCCGCCACTGGTGCGGGCCAGGCTGGCCAGCAGGTTGACCAGCAACTCGCCGTTACCGAGCATTTCCAGCAACGCCGAGCCGATCGCCGACAGCGGCACAAAGGCGTAGGCGCCGGCCGCGTCCTGACGCGAGGCGTATTCCCAGGCGAGGATCAACAGCAGCGGCAGCAACAGGCCGCGGGATTTTTTCAAGAGGGTCATGCCGGGCTCCTAGCGGGTCTGCCAGCGAAACAGCCGCTGTTCCAGTGAACGAAAGCCAAAGTCGAGGGCAAAACCAATCAGCCCGGTGACCACCACACCCACCATCACCACGTCGATGCGCAGCATCTGCCGGGCCATCTCGATCATCTGCCCCAGGCCGCTGTCGGCCGCCAGCAGTTCGGTGGCCACCAGCACCACCCAGGCGCGGGTCAGGCTGATACGAAAACCGGTGATGATCGGCGGCGCGGCAGCGGGCAGGGCGATGCGCCAGACGAAGGTCGGCCAGCGCAGGCGGTACACGTCGGCCACTTCGAAGTAGCTGCGGGGAATGCCCTTGACGCCTTCGCTGGCGGCCAGGGCCACCGGGAAAAATGCGGTCTTGGCGACGATGATGATCTTGAAGGTTTCATCAATGCCGAACAGCAGCACGAACATCGGGATCAGCGCGATGCTGGGGATCTGGCGCAAGGTGTGGAACAGCGGGGCGCAATACACCTCGACGTTCTTTGACAGGGCCATCAGCACCCCGAAGGCCAGGCCGTACAGCGAGCCGATGCCAAAGCCCAGACCGAGCCGGGACAGGCTGTTGCCCAGGTGTTCAGCGAGTTCGCCGCTGGCGAGCAGTTCTTCAAAGGTTTGCAGGACCTGGGCCGGCGGTACCAGCAGGTTGCGCGGGAAGATCCCGAGGTGCGCCACCAGCGTCCAGGTGGCGAGCAGGGCCAGCGGCGAGATGAGCCAGGTCAGGGCAGTGAGCAATCGGTAAGGGCGCATGGCGGGTCTTATTTCAGCGAAGTACCCGGGGGCTATCGCAAGACATGTGCCAGTGAACACAACAGGGGAGAACAATGAAGGCCAAATGTGGGAGCTGGCTTGCCTGCGATGACGGTGGCCAGTAAACATTGAGGC
>NZ_JBSVWQ010000161.1:0-12778 GCF_054071215.1 Pseudomonas sp. SDO5522_S412
GCCGGAGTGAGGGAACGCCGAGCCACAGCGAGGCGCCGACAGGCGGGGCAGAGCGTTTTGGTTACTTTTGCGCTTTTCAAAAGTGACCCGCTGTAAGAGCGGAACCAATAGCAGCCGTTACCGCAGGAATGGATATGTACACGGTAAACGCCAACCCAAGGGGTCACTCATGTTCAACAAAATCCTCATAGCCAACCGTGGCGAAATCGCCTGCCGCATCCAGCGCACCGCCCAATCCCTGGGCTACCGCACCGTAGCAATCTACAGCGAAGCCGACACCGACGCCCTGCACGTCCAGATGGCCGACGAAGCCATCAACATCGGCCCCGCCCCCGTCACCCAGTCCTACCTGAACATCGAAGCCATCCTCAACGCAGCCCACCGCACCGGCGCCGACGCCATCCACCCCGGCTACGGCTTCCTCTCCGAAAACCCCGACTTCGCCCGAGCCTGCGCAAACGCCGGCCTCACCTTCATCGGCCCCAGCCCCGAAGCCATCGACCTGATGGGCAGCAAACGCCTCTCAAAAATCGCCATGCTCAACGCCGGCGTCCCCTGCATCAAGGGCTACCAAGGCCCCGACCAGGACGACCCAACCCTGCAACAACAAGCCACCCACATCGGCTACCCACTGATGATCAAGGCCAGCGCCGGCGGCGGCGGCCGCGGCATGCGCCTGGTACACAACCCCGACACCCTGCTGGAACACCTGCGCACCGCCCGCTCCGAAGCACAAAACGCCTTCGGCAGCGCGGAACTCATCCTCGAACAAGCCCTGATCGCCCCCCGCCACGTCGAAATCCAACTGTTCGGCGACACCCACGGCAACCTGATCTACCTCGGCGAACGCGACTGCTCGGTCCAGCGCCGCCATCAAAAAGTCATCGAAGAAGCCCCCTGCCCCGTCATGACCCCCGAGCTGCGCCAAGCCATGGGCGAAGCCGCCCTCAAGGCCGCGCGCGCCGTCAATTACGTCGGCGCCGGCACGGTGGAGTTCCTGCTCGACCGCGACGGCAATTTCTACTTCCTGGAAATGAACACCCGCCTGCAGGTCGAACACCCGGTCACCGAACTGATCACCGGCCTCGACCTCGTCGCCTGGCAACTGCACATCGCCGCCGGCCAACCTTTGCCCCTGAGTCAGGAACAAGTGACCCTAACCGGCCACGCCATGGAAGTGCGCCTGTACGCCGAAGACCCGGCCCAGGGCTTCCTCCCGCAAACCGGCGACGTACTGCGCTGGGACCCGGCGCCAGGTGTGCGCATCGATCATGGCGTGCTGGAAGGCCAGCGCATCACCCCGTTCTACGACTCGATGCTGGGCAAGATCATCGCCCACGGCGCCACCCGCGAAGAGGCCCGGCGCAAGCTGGTCAGGGCCGTGGAAGACTGCGTGCTGCTCGGCGTGCCCACCAACCAGCGCCTGCTGGCCAGCCTGCTCAAGCATCCACACTTCATCGCCGGCGATTTCAGCACCGGCTTTATTGCCGAACACTTCAGCGACATCCCGCGTACCCACGCGACCAACGAAGAGCTGGCCCTGGCCGCCGCGCTGTTTTACCAACACAGCGCCAGCGCTCACACCCAGCCATTATCCGGCTGGCGCAACAACGCCAGCGTACCCTGGACCTGGCAATTGGCCGAACACGACGAGCCCCGGACCATCAGCCTCAGTGTGCTGGCGGACAATTGCCTGCACGTCGAGATTGATCAGCACGCCATCGAAATACGCGACCTCTCCACCGACGGACGCTGGGCCACCGCCGTTCTCAACGGCATTCGCCGTCGCATTGCCTACCACCTGCAAGGCACCCGGCTCTGGTTGCCCGGCGTGTGCATCAATGATCGAACCCAAACCGTCGCCACCCGCCAGGCCGAGGCCGGCAACGGCACGGTCAAGGCGCCGATGGATGGGGCAATTGTCGAAGTACGGGTCAGCGAAGGCGATTCGGTCAGCAAGGGCCAGCTGTTGCTGGTGCTGGAAGCGATGAAAATGGAGCACCCACTCAAGGCCGGCATGAGTGGCGTGGTCAAGCGAATCCAGGCGGTTGCAGGCGATCAGGTCAGGAACCGTCAGATTTTGCTGGAGATCGAGTAAGCCCTGGGCGGAACTAGCAGGCTTGGCTACGCTCTATCCCCATCAGGACGGGAAGAGTACGGGAACCTGCGATGCCTCATTGGCTGATTATTGATCTTGAAGCCACAACGGATGAAGGCGGCTGGCCCGTGACCGAGATGGAAATCATCGAAATCGGTGTGAGCCTGGTCAACCGCCAGGGCCGTGAACTGGACCATTTCCAGCGTTTCGTGCGGCCATTGCGCAGGCCGCTGCTGACGCCGTTCTGCCGCCAGTTGACCCACATCACCCAGGCGAATATCGACGCTGCCGCGCCGTTGATCGAGGTGTGGCCGCTGTTCGAACGCTGGCTTGGCCAGCACCAGGCACGCCTGGAAGGCTGGGCGAGCTGGGGTGACTACGATCGCCAGCAACTGGAACTGGAGTGGCAGCGCCATGGCTTGAGCAGCGTGCTGGACCAGACACCCCACGTGAACCTAAAGCAACGCTTCGCCAAGGCCCGGCGCCTGGACAAGCCGCTGGGGCTCAACGGCGCGCTGCAACTGGCCGGCATGCAGTTCCACGGCCAACAGCATCGGGCGCTGGAAGATGCACGCAATACCGCACGGCTGCTGCCGTTGATTTTGCCCGTGTAGAAGGCATACTGGCCGACCTTTCTTGACCCTTTTCCGAGGATTCGCCCATGTTTAAAGTCAACGAGTACTTCGACGGCACCGTCAAGTCGATCGCTTTCGGCACTGCAGAAGGTCCGGCGACCATCGGCGTCATGGCCCCGGGTGAATACGAGTTCGGCACTGCCCAGCGTGAAATCATGCACGTGGTATCGGGCGCACTGACCGTCAAGCTGCCAGACAGCACCGACTGGGAAACCTTCGCCGCCGGCAGCCAGTTCAACGTGCCAGCCAACAGCAAGTTCCAGCTGAAGGTGGCGGTCGACACCGCCTACCTGTGCGAATACCGCGGCTAAACGTTCGATAGCCGAAAAAAATGCCCGTCTCGCGAGAGACGGGCATTTTTCATTTCAGGGATGCTTACTCCAGGATCGTCACCGGCATGCCGACTTCCAGGCGGCCCACCCCATCGTTGACCAGGTTCTGCCCGAACATCACATCGCCCTCTTGCTCGCGGTAGGTCTTGAGCGTGGCCAGCGGTTCGCGGTCGGCACTGCGCTCGCCACTCGCCGGGTCGATGGTGGTGAGGATGCAGCGTGAGCAGGACTTGACCACGCGAAACTCCACGTCACCGATCCGTATCCGCTTCCAGCCGTCTTCGGCAAAGGCTTCGCTGCCCTCGATCACCAGGTTGGGGCGAAAACGCAGCATCTCCATGGGCCGACCGATACGCTGGGACAGGTCATCCAGGGACGCCTGGCCGATCAGCAGCAACGGAAAGCCATCGGCAAACGCGACCTTGTCATCATCCTTGCCGTAGCCGGCCTCGGTCGTGCGTGCACGGGACAGCGGCACTTGCACCAGCCGCGTGGGTTTGCCGATGAATTCGCTGAGCCAGGCGCCTGCCTCGTCACCGGCATCCGGCACGCGCAAGGTGTCACGCCAGATGGTCACGCCGCGCAACTCGGCATCGCTGCCGGGTAGTGGCACGTCAAGCGCAGGTTGGCCCTCGGCGCTCAAGGTCAGGCCACCGGCGCTGTTCCACAGCGCCGAGAGCTGGCTCATCCTGGCCACGGCGCGCTGGGTCAGGAAACGCCCGCTGGCCTCGTCCACCAACATCCAGCGTCGATCCCCGTCGAGCCCGAGTGTGTCCAGGCCGATCTGCTGCAAGGATTCACCCTTGCCGGACTTCAAGGGGTATCGGTACAACGCGCTGAGACGAAGCATGGGCCTGCATTCCTGAGGGACAAAGCCGTCACCCTAAGCTCAAGCCGGGACTTCGTCCAGCATCAGGCGCTGACGCACCACGTCCACCAACTTGTCGGGCTGGAACTTGGAGAGGAAGTTGTCGCAACCGACCTTCTTCACCATCGAGTCGTTGAAGCTGCCGGACAACGACGTATGCAGCACCACGTACAGGCTGCGCAGGCGCGGGTCGTTGCGAATCTCGGTGGTCAGGCGGTAGCCGTCCATCTCGGGCATTTCGGCGTCGGTGAAGATCATCAACAGCTTGTCGGTCATCACCTGGCCACTGTCGGCCCAGGCCTTGAGCATGTTCAGTGCCTTGAGGCCGTCGCTGGCAATGTGCATCTTCACCCCCAACTGTCCGAGGGTGTCACGCAGTTGTGAGAGGGCGACGTTGGAGTCATCCACCAGCAGCACTTCGCGGCCGCGGGCGCGTTCCAGCACCGGGTCTTCAAGTTTCTCGCGGGAAACCTTGGCGTTGTAGGGCACGATTTCGGCGAGGACTTTTTCCACGTCGATGATTTCCACCAACTGGTCATCGACCTTGCTGATGGCCGTCAGGTAATGCTGGCGCCCGGCACTTGCCGGCGGCGGCAGGATCGCCTCCCAGTTCATGTTGACGATGCGGTCGACGCCGCCCACCAGGAACGCCTGCACCGAGCGGTTGTACTCGGTGACGATAATGGTGCTGTTGGGGCCCGGAATCAGCGGACGCATGCCAATCGCCTGGGACAGGTCGATCACCGGCAACGTCTGCCCACGCAGGTTGACCACCCCGCAGACAAACGGATGGCGCTGGGGCATCAGGGTCAACTTGGGCAGTTGCAGCACTTCCTGCACCTTGAACACGTTGATCGCGAACAGCTGCCGCCCGGCCAGGCGAAACATGAGGATCTCCAGGCGATTCTCACCCACCAATTGTGTGCGTTGATCTACCGTGTCGAGAATGCCGGCCATTAAAGACTCCTGGGGTTTAGCGGATGGATAGTGCTGGTCACTGAAGCAGGTTATCGGCGGCAAACGCCGCACCTTGACCCCCCACTAAAATGCCATGCAAATCCATTGATGCCACACTGACATCATGCTTTACTGAACCCGCTTCAGCGCAAGGCCCATCACCACCGCCGCGTGACCGCAAAGTCTGCGCGAGGTTCCGCTATGTAAGGGATTCCCCTATCCACAATCAGGACCAACCTGATATTCGCGATATCTAATAGCCATTAATGTGACGCCATTCTCATTGCATGAATGGAGTCAGGCTTTTGTTTGCTATCGCAAGCCCACGGCCAATGGATCATCCAGTGACTTATGTACTGGCACCCAAAGAAGTTGTGCGAATGCCCCTGGAAATTGTGGGGTACTCGGACGACGGCCGTCATTCAAATAAATTTCCTACTGAAAAGTCGGAACGGGCCTACAGATATTCGTCATATTTCAGCGGTAGTTTTACGCCATTCAACCGGTGCAACATCTCATCATCCGATCGTATGTTCTGGAGACTTGTGTGATGAACGACGGCAAAGAGTGGCAACTTGCACTTCCCGAGTTCCTCCTCGAAGCGGAAATGTTGCTGGCCAAGTCTGAAGAATGCTTGAGCCACCTGCATTTGATCCGCAACGACAGTGACGCGATCGACTGCATGAAAACCAACCTGATCAAGCTCGCGGAAAAATCCGAAGCCCTGGCCCTGAGGGCGATCAGCGAGTTCTCACGGCATATCCAGTACCTGATCAGCAACGCCGCCAGCCCCCTGCAACTGCATGACGAAGCACTTGATGCACTGCACAACTGCCTCACCCTGCTGGCCTGGCAACTGGAGTTGATCGACACAAAAACCGGCAAGCTCGGCCTGGATGAAACGGAACAAACCGTGTTGATCGCCACCGTTGTCCAACACATCCCCCAAAGCGATTTCGGCTATAAGCAACAACACAGGCCTTACGCTATTTGAGGCTTCTTCGCATTCAAGCGACAAAAATGTCGCATTCAATTGCCTGATTATCTAAAAACGACACCACAACTATTTATGCATCACGACGTCGTTAGCAGAAAAATATCAATAAGCCACTAACGACAATACTGATACAAAACAACTTCAATGATACAACTTCCCCACTCGTTGAACTCCGGGACTACCTTCCGGGACGCTGCCGTGATTAATACGCCTCATCCCGCTCGGCGCCAGGCGACCAACGGTAATAGTGGTGGTACCATGCCCCGCTCGAAGTGACTCAACTTCATGATGCATATAAACGTGAAATGCGCCTCCTATGTACGCCAGCCTGAAGTCACTCATCGCAAGGTCCGTGTCCCGAAGCAATGCACGCTGGATAACCCTCGCGCTATGCCTGTGCGCGTGCCTGCTCAGCCTGTGGGCTTATGCACACTCGGCCGATCTTCCCCTGGCGCTGTTGTCAGTGAACCTGGCCACCCTGCTGGTGGTGGGCTTGCAACAGTGGCGCTCACGCAAGTCCATCAAGTTCCAGCCCCAGGAGTTGGCCGACCGTCTGTTGCAGGTCCAGGAAAACGAACGTCATCGCCTCAGCCGCGAACTGCACGACGATATCGGCCAACTGTTGACCGCCGCCAAGCTGCAAAGTGAATGGCTCAAGCGCCGTCTTCCGGAAAACCTGCAGGGCCACTGTGCGGTGCTGTGCAACACCCTCAACGAAACCCTGGCCAAGGTGCAGGACGTGTCGGCCATCCTCAACCCCCGGCAACTGGCGAGCCTGGGCCTTGAGGCGAGCCTGCGGGCGCATCTGCTCAAGACCCTGGAAAACACCCGGGTAAGCTGGAGCCTGGAATGCCATCAACGGCTGACCGGCATCCCGGAAGAGATGGCTGTTGCCGCCTTTCGCATTACCCAGGAAGCCGTCACCAACATGCTGCGCCATGCCCAGGCACGTAACCTGCTGGTACGCCTGCAACGCCTGCCCGAAGGCCTGTCACTGTTTATCAGCGATGACGGCCAGGGCTTTTCGCCCGCCATCAACCCCGCCCAGGAAGGCCAGCGGGGCATGGCCGGGATGTCCGAGCGGATTGATCAACTGGGAGGCACATTGTCGGTCAATAGCCAGCCAGGCTCCGGGACGAGGATCGAAGCGCTTTTCCCCTGGGCGCCCCGCGCCCTCGAACGGGCCAACCCCCATAAGGTTCTAGAGTGACGTGCAACTTACTCCTGGTGGATGACCACTCCCTGATCAGGGCCGGCGTGCGTGCGCTGGTCATGGATATTCCCGGCTACGCGGTGATCGGTGAAGCGAGCGACGGCGCGCAGTTGCTGGAGCGGTTTGACGCGCTGCAACCCGACATCGTGCTGCTTGACCTGTCGATGAAGCACACCGGCGGGCTCGATGCATTGAAAGACCTCAAGCGCGCCTATCCGAAGAGCAAGGTGCTGATCCTGTCGATGCACACCGACCCGGAGCTGATCATGTGCGCGCTGGAGTCCGGCGCCCATGGCTACCTGCTCAAGGACACCACGGCCAATGAGCTGGAGCACGCGCTGCTGGCGTTGCGCAACAACGAACGCTACCTCAGCCCGGCAATCGCCCATACGGTGATCAACCAGGCGCTGATCCGCAATCAGGCCCAGGTCAACCCGCCGCCCCACAGCCACAACCTGACGGCACGCCAGTTGGAAATCCTGCGCTTGATCGTGCGCGGCAAGTCCACCCGTGAAATCGCCAATGGCCTGGGTCTGAGCATCAAGACCGTGGAAGCCCACCGCTCGCAGATCATGAAGCGCCTGCAGATTTTCGACGTGGCGGGCCTGGTGCTGTTCGCAGTGCGCGAACAGATCATCAGCCTTGACGATTAGTCAGCAACGGTGAATCCTCCGGCAGATGCACCCGCAGTGCCTGGGGCAAGGCCGAGAAGTGCAAGTCGTCACCCTGGAGTGGTTCGCCGTCGAGGTTGATCGCCAGCCCTTCGGCGACCTTGATTTCGACCCACGGCAAGCGCGCCCGCACAAACATATTGTCCAGGCCCCAGCCGTCCGTCATCAGGTTGCGCAGGGTGCCGACCACTTCCTGCGGCGCCGGCAAGATGCTGATATCCAACAAACCATCATCGGCCAGGGCGCCGGGGCACAGCACGTGGCCACCACCGGCCTGGCGCCCGTTGCCGATGCCCAGGGCCAGCAGCTCGCCGCGCCAGTGAAAGTCAGGGCCCTGCAATTCACCGTAGGCCGCGCGCAACTCGCTGAAGCGTGACAGGCCGGTAAACAGATACGCCGCGCCACCGAGGACTTTCTTCAAGTCTTCGGAGGTGTTGGCAGTGACCTGGCTGCCAAAACCACCGGTGGCCATATTCAGGAAGATCTGCCCGCCTACTTCGCCCAGGTCGATGGCACGGGCCGGTACATCCAGCAGGTCCAGGGCCTGCTCGGGCTCCAGCGGCACACCGGCGGCGCGGGCAAAATCGTTGGCGGTACCGAGGGGCATCAGCACCAGGCTGGCCTCGGTCTTGGCCCGGGCCATGGCCTCGGCCACATCCCGCAGGGTGCCGTCACCGCCGCCGGCAATCAGCCGCGTGTAGCCATCGGCAAGGGCCTGATCGACAAACCGCTGGGCATCGCCACCCTCCCACGTCACCCGTACGGCCAGCTCCCAGCCCTGCTCGCGCTTGCCCTGCACCGCCGCCCGCACCTGCTCGTTGAGGGCTTGCTTGCCGTGCAGAATCAACAGTGCCTTGGGTGTGCTCATGGATGAATGCTCCTGGGTTTAAGGTTCCTGAGGGATGTTGACCGTGGCCAATCGAAAAAAAGCCATCGGATGTAGAAATTAACCGGGTTTTGTAGCGTTTCTGACACGGATCAACTCGCACTTGGCGAAATCGACCTAGACTTATACCTATTCCCACCCGACAAGGCCGTCGCACCATGATCACCATGTCCGCCTTCCACTCCATGCTTATCCCCATCCTGACCGGCATGATCCTCCTGGCCATCGGCTTCAACTTCCGCGACAAACCCATCGGTGTGTTCGGCATGTGGATCGGCATGCTGCTGATCCTCGGCACCGTGGTTTACAAGATCCTCGCCAAACTCGCCGAATGACAATCTCACTCGCATTGCACATGACGGCCTCGTACACTCGGTCAATTCGTCGTTTTTAAGGTTGACCGCCTCGTGCTTGCCCGTCTGTTTGCCCTGCCCTGTTGCCTGCTTTTCTGCCTGCTGACCCTGCTGCCCATGGCGCCTGCCCACGCCGTGAGCCTGCCAGGGCTGCTGGGCACCAACACCAAAACCCAGCCGCAAGCCGATGTCCCGTTGGGCCAGTCCCTGGACGAGGTGATCAAGACCCTGGAAAACGACCAACAGCGCACCAAGCTGCTGAGCGACCTGAAAAAGCTTCGTGAGACCACGCAAAAGGCCCAGCCCGCCGCCGAACTGGGTGTGCTCGGTTTGATCGGCGGCACGCTGTCGAGCCTGGAGCAACAATTCTCCGGTGCCGACAGCCCGCTCAATCGCTGGTCCAACGAGTTTGACCAGGCCAAGGATGAACTCACCGCACTGATGCTGCCGGCCAGCGAATGGCTGCCGATCATCTTTGCCTTTGCCATGATCCTGATGCTCTGGAGCCTGCTGGCCGCGATCCTGATCTGGCTCAGCCACCGGGTGCGCGAGCGCTTCGGCCTGACCGAAGAACTGCCGCAACACCCCAAGACCTGGGACCTGCTGCGCTTTGCCCTGCGCAAGCTCGGCCCGTGGCTGATCGCGTTGGTGATCACCGTCTACATGAGTTACGCACTGCCCTCGTCCCTCGGCAAATCCCTGGCAATGGTGCTGGCCTATGCGCTGGTGGTGGGCACCTGCTTCTCGGCGATCTGCGTGGTCGCCTTTTCCGTACTCGACGGCCCGCACCGTCACCGCGCGTTATACATCCTGCGCCACCAGGCCTTCCGGCCGTTGTGGCTGATCGGCAGCTTTGCCGCCTTTGGCGAAGCCGTCAGCGACCCGCGCCTGGCCGAGAGCCTGGGCCAGCACCTGTCCCATGTCGCCGCGACCATCGCCAATGTCATGGCCGCGCTGTCCACCGGTGTGTTCATCCTGCGATTCCGCCGGCCGATTGCGCACCTGATCCGCAACCAGCCGCTGTCCCGCCGCCTGACCCGCCGCGCCCTGAGTGACACTATCGAAATCGTCGGCACCTTCTGGTACCTGCCGGCGTTGCTGCTGGTGGGCATCTCGCTGTTCGCCACCTTCGTCTCCGCCGGCGACACCAGCACCGCCCTGCGCCAGTCGTTGTTGTGCACGGTGTTGCTGGTGCTGTGCATGGTGATCAACGGCCTGGTGCGCCGCCATTCACTCAAGCCGCAGCGTGGGCACAAGCGCCATGCGCTGTACTCCGAGCGCCTGAAAAGCTTCGTCTACACCCTCGCCCACCTGGTGGTGTGGCTGGTGTTTATCGAACTCGGCCTGCGGGTCTGGGGCCTGTCGCTGATCCGCTTTACCGAAGGCGACGGGCATGAAATCAGCGTCAAACTGTTCGGCCTTGCCGGCACATTGCTGTTTGCCTGGCTGATCTGGATCCTCAGCGACACCGCGATCCACCACGCCCTCACCCGCTCGCGCAAAGGCCTGGCCAATGCGCGTGCGCAGACGATGATGCCGTTGATTCGCAACGTGCTGTTCGTGACCATCTTCATCATTGCCGCCATCGTCGCCCTGGCGAACATGGGCATGAACGTCACGCCGCTGCTGGCGGGTGCCGGTGTGATCGGCCTGGCCATCGGTTTTGGTGCACAGTCGCTGGTGGCGGATTTGATCACCGGCCTGTTCATCATTATCGAAGACTCCCTGGCAATTGATGACTACGTGGATGTCGGCGGCCACCTGGGGACGGTCGAAGGGTTGACCATCCGTACCGTGCGCCTGCGGGACATCGACGGCATCGTGCATACGATCCCGTTCAGTGAAATCAAAAGCATCAAGAACTACTCCCGGGAGTTCGGCTACGCGATCTTCCGGGTGGCGATTCCCTACAACATGGAAATCGACGACGCCATCAAGCTGATGCGCGACGTCGGGCAGAAGATGCGCAACGACCCGTTGCAGCGGCGCAATATCTGGTCGCCGCTGGAGATTCAGGGTGTAGAAAGTTTCGAGTCCGGCAGTGCGATTCTTCGCGCCCGCTTCAAGACCGCGCCGATCAAGCAGTGGGAGGTTTCGCGGGCGTTCAACCTGTCGCTCAAGCGTCACCTCGACGAAGCCGGGCTGGACCTGGCCACCCCACGCTTGAGCGTGCAAGTGGTGACAGCGGCGGGAGGCGTGCAAGAGAAAGAATAAGCGCTGCCCGGATGACGTCAGGATCAACAACAATAATCATGGAGAGTCCTTATGCGTTTGACCGGTCTTACACACCAATGGGTATTCGGCCTGCTGTGCGGTGTCGCCAGCAGCGCGGTCATCGCCGCCAGCAGCGGCCAGGACAGTGCCCGCGAAACCATCGCCGCCCAGGCCAAAGTACTGGAACCGGCCTTGCTGGAAACCCGGCGCGACATCCACGCCCATCCTGAACTGGGCAATACCGAACATCGCACCGCGGAGCTGGTGGCCAAGCAACTGCGGGAGATGGGGCTGGAGGTCAAGACTGGCGTGGCGCGCACGGGCGTTGTCGCCATCCTCAAGGGCGCCCTGCCCGGCCCGACCGTGGCCTTGCGCGCCGACATGGATGCGCTGCCGGTCAAGGAAGTCTCCGGCCTGCCCTTCGCCTCGAAGGCCAAGGGTGTGTACCTCGATAAAGAAGTCGACGTGATGCACGCCTGCGGCCACGACGCCCACACCGCCATCCTGCTGAGCACGGCGAAAATCCTTACAGGTATGCGCGATCGTCTGCCTGGGACCGTGGTGTTTTATTTCCAGCCGGCTGAAGAAGGCCCGAGCGACTTTATCCCCGACGGTAAAAACACTTGGGGCGCGAAGATGATGGTGCAGGAAGGGCTGATGAAATCGCCCAAGCCGGATGCCGTTTTTGGGCTGCATGTGTGGGCCGGGGTGCCTGCGGGGCAGATTGCGTATCGGCCGGGGCCGACGCTGGCGAGCTCGGATGACCTGCGGATCAAGATCCTGGGCAAGCAGACCCATGCGGGGCGGCCGTGGGATGGGATCGATCCAATTACCGTGGGGGCGCAGGCCATTGTGGGGCTGCAGACGGTGGTCAGTCGGCGTACCGACATTTCTTCGTTTCCGGCGGTGGTGAGTATTGGCACCATCAACGGAGGGACGCGGTACAACATCATTCCCGAGTCGGTGGACATGAGTGGGACCATTCGCTCCTACGACTATGGCATTCGCCAGAAGCTGCATGCGGATGTGCGGCAGACCGTCGAGAAAATCGCCGAGAGTGGTGGGGCGAAGGCTGAGGTGACGATCATTGAGAAGTACGACCCGACCATCAACAACCCGGCGCTGACCGAAAAGATGCTGCCGAGTTTGCGTTGGGCGGCGAATGGCGACGTAGTGAATGCCCCGTTGGTGGGTGGGGCTGAGGACTTCTCGTTTTATGCCAAGGAAGCGCCAGGGTTGTTTGTGTTTCTGGGGGTGACGCCGAGGGATCAGGACATGAGCAAGGCGGCACCGAATCATAATCCGGGGTTCTTTGTGGATGAGTCGGCGTTGGTGGTTGGGGTACGGACGTTGGCTTCGTTGGCGACGGATTATTTGTATGCCAATGCGGCGGATTGAGGGTATATCCGTTATTCAGGTAACGGCCGCCTAGGGTTCCGCTCTTGCCCCACCACTCTGCACCTCGCTCGGGCTTAAGTGTGGTGAAGCAACAGCAAACCCAAAGGCGGACACGATCCAAATGTGGGAGCGGGCTTGCTCGCGAAGGTCGTTAAC
>NZ_JBSVWQ010000162.1:0-12750 GCF_054071215.1 Pseudomonas sp. SDO5522_S412
ACATATCCTGTGACTGACACTGCGCTTTAGCGAGCAAGCCCGCTCCCCCATTTGGTTTTTATTCATTCAGTTTAAATGCGTAGAAGCCCATTCCAGAGCCCTTTCTTGGCTTATAGAATCTTTGCTCTAAAAATGACCATTAGATATTCTTGAGTCATGTTTATGACCGTAGGGGCCTCTTTTGGCTCTAGGCGGCCCTTGGCAAAGCTGCTACTCTCGGCGCGCTTTGTGACCTCTTGGCCTGCTTTTAACCGCCAGACTCACCCAAAAACAAACAAATAATAATCGCATCAAATGCGATGAATGAATTCGCGTCGCTGAGGAGTGGGCTTCCATGATCGAAGACTTTTGGAAGGATAAGTACCCCGCCGGGATTGCTGCAGAAATCAATCCAGACGAGTATCCGAATATTCAGGCGGTACTGAAGCAGTCCTGCCAACGCTTCGCCAACAAACCGGCTTTCAGCAACCTGGGCAAGACAATCACCTACGGTGAACTGTACGAACTGTCCGGCGCCTTCGCCGCTTACCTGCAACAGCATACCGACTTGCAGCCCGGTGATCGAATCGCCGTGCAACTGCCCAACGTCCTGCAATACCCGGTCGCCGTATTCGGTGCCATCCGTGCCGGCTTGATCGTGGTCAACACCAACCCGCTGTACACCGCGCGGGAAATGGAACACCAATTCAACGACTCCGGTGCCAAGGCCCTGGTCTGCCTGGCCAACATGGCGCACCTGGCTGAAAAAGTCGTGCCCAAGACTTCCGTCAGGCACGTGATCGTCACCGAAGTCGCCGACCTGTTGCCGCCGCTCAAGCGCCTGCTGATCAACAGCGTCATCAAGTACGTGAAGAAGATGGTCCCGGCGTATCACTTGCCGAAGGCGATCAAGTTCAACGACGTATTGGCCAAGGGCCACGGCCAGCCGGTGAACGAAGTCAGCCCCGCCAGCGACGAAGTCGCCGTGCTGCAATACACCGGCGGCACCACGGGCGTGGCCAAGGGCGCGATGCTGACCCACCGCAACCTCGTCGCCAACATGCTGCAGTGCAAGGCGCTGATGGGCTCCAACCTGAATGAAGGTTGCGAGATCCTGATTACCCCGCTGCCGCTGTACCACATCTATGCCTTCACCTTTCATTGCATGGCGATGATGCTGATCGGCAACCACAACATCCTGATCAGCAACCCGCGCGACCTGTCGGCGATGGTCAAGGAACTGTCGAAGTGGAAGTTCAGCGGCTTTGTCGGCCTGAACACCCTGTTTGTTGCCCTGTGCAACAACGATGCCTTCCGCAAGCTGGATTTCTCGGCGCTGAAGGTCACCCTGTCAGGCGGCATGGCCCTGCAACTGGCGGCGGCCGAGCGCTGGAAAGCGGTCACCGGCTGCTCCATCTGCGAAGGTTACGGCATGACCGAAACCAGCCCGGTGGCCACCGTGAACCCGATCCAGAACATCCAGATCGGCACCATCGGCATCCCGGTGCCGTCGACCCTGTGCAAGGTCATCACCGATGACGGCGTCGAGCTGGCGCTGGGTGAAGTGGGCGAGTTGTGCGTCAAGGGCCCGCAAGTGATGAAGGGCTACTGGCAGCGCGAAGACGCCACCGCCGAGATCCTCGACAGCGAAGGCTGGCTGAAGACCGGTGACATCGCGATCATCCAGCCGGATGGCTACATGCGCATTGTCGACCGCAAGAAGGACATGATTCTGGTCTCCGGTTTCAACGTCTACCCCAACGAGCTTGAAGACGTGCTGGCGACCCTGCCGGGCGTGCTGCAATGCGCGGCCATTGGTGTGCCGGACGAGAAGTCCGGGGAACACATCAAGATCTTCATCGTGGTCAAGCCGGGTGCCAGCCTGACCAAAGACCAGGTGATGGAGCACATGCGCGCCAACGTCACCGGCTACAAGGTGCCCAAGGCCGTGGAATTCCGCGATGCGCTGCCGACCACCAACGTGGGCAAGATCCTGCGGCGTGAGTTGCGGGATGAAGAACTGAAAAAGCTGGGTTTGAAGAAGTAACTCGGCCCCCAACAAAAAGCCCCGCAGATGCGGGGCTTTTTATTGAACGCTGATTTTCCCGCATGGAAATGCAATCCAAATGGGGGAGCGGGCTTGCTCGCGAAAGCGGTGTGCCAGTGATATACCGGTTACTGACACACCGCATTCGCGAGCAAGCCAGCTCCCACAGGTTTTACCGCATTCCTACAGTGCGAACTGCGCGAAGCTCACACCGGCACCGGCCGGGCGTACGTCCTTGAGGAACGAGTCCTTGTCGGCACTCAGCTCCAGGGTAATCTCCGGCTTGCGCTTGCCGGCATTGCGCACCACCAGGCCTTCCAGCTTCTCGCGCAAAAACACCGTTGGCACCTTCAGGTGCAGCAACTGGTCGCTCTCGGCGTTGTGCATCAACAAGTGGATCCACTCGTACTGGCCCACGGCAATCCGGCCCACCGGCAGGTCGAACCACCAGATGTTGCGTTTGCGGTCCAGGTCGGTGAAGTGGCAGTTGTTGACACCGAGTACGGCACCGCCCAGTTCCTGGTTTCTGCGGGCAATGGCCTGTGCTTTATTGAGTTTCATAACCTTCCTACGGGATCTGTTACCCAGCGCTTGCGCCTGGATGTGCCCGGCATTCTCGTGGGTTGGCCGCAAAACATAAAGCCAAACCTGTACGGCGCGATGAAATGCCGCTGAAAAAATAATTGAAACTCTCTGGAAAGGCCAAGGGTCAACGTTTACGTAGTGACCAAAATCCTTGATTGTTCCCAGGAGAAATACCATGAGTAGCACATCGGATAAGGCAAAAGGTTTGGCGAACGAAGCCGTAGGCAACATCAAGCAAGGTGTTGGCAAAGTCACCGGCAACGACAAGTTGCGGGCTGAAGGCGTGGTTCAGGAAAAGAAAGGTGAAGTGCAAAAAGCAGTCGGCGACACCAAGGACGCAGTAAAGAAAGCGGTCAAATAGTCCCGACCTGGCTGCCTGCACTCCAGCAGCCCGACGGCCATCCACGGATGGCCGTTTTTGTGTCACCTGCAGTGATTAAAGTTTGGAAATTGTTTCAAGGTCGCCAAATAAGCTACCTTGATGTAGAAAACGGCCCCTGAGTCGCCCACGAACTCAACTTTTTGCGGCGAAAGGAGACGCTATGATTTTTCCGGTATTACAAGGCTTGCCCCTGCACAAAGTGCTGGTGCGCACTGTCACAGAGTTCCTCGATGACGAGATGCCTACGTACGCCTCGGCGCTGGCCTACCAGATGCTGTTCTCGCTGTTTCCCTTCCTGCTGTTCCTGATTGCCCTGATCGGTTTCCTGCACCTGCCGGACTTCTTCACCTGGCTGCGCATGCAATCGGAACTGGTATTGCCGCCCCAGGCCCTGGAGCAGGTCAACCCGGTGATCGACCAGTTGCAGCAATCCAAGGGTGGCCTGTTGTCGGTGGGTATCGTGATCGCGCTGTACACCGCCTCGGCGGGTGTGCGCCTGATGATGAGTGCGATGAATGCCGCCTATGACGTGGTGGAAGGCCGACCGATCTGGAAGCGCTTCCCGCTGTCGATTTTCTACACCGTAGGCTTCGCCGGCATGCTGTTGGCCGCCGCCGCCTTGATGGTGCTCGGGCCCCAGGTAATGGAATGGCTGGCGGGGCAGATCGGCATGCAGGAATTCGTGGTCACGCTGTGGACCATCCTGCGTTGGCCGCTGATCGTCATCCTGTTGATGTTCTCCGTGGCGTTGATGTACTACGTGATGCCTGACGTGAAACAGAAGTTTCGCTTTATCACCCCGGGATCGGTGCTGGCGGTGGTGGTCTGGATCGTCGCTTCCCTGGGGTTTGGCTACTACGTCAAAACCTTTGCCGACTACAACGCCATGTATGGCAGTATCGGCGCGATCATTGTGCTGCTGTTGTACTTCTACATCTCGGCTGCCGTGCTGTTGCTGGGGGCGGAGATGAACGCGGTGATCGAACACATGTCGGCCGAAGGCAAGGATCCTGGTGAAAAGGACTTTGGCGAGCACGACGAAAAAAAGCATGTCTCAGGCCTTGGCCGCGACCCTTCCCTAAAGCCCACTACCGATGAAGTCTGATCGATGATCCGTGAAATCCTGAAAATGGGCGATGAGCGCCTGCTGCGCATTGCCCCGCCGGTTCCGCCGGAAATGTTCGACAGCCCCGAGCTGTGGCAGTTGATTGATGACATGTTCCAGACCATGGAACACGTCGGCGGCGTCGGCCTGGCCGCACCGCAGATTGGAGTGGACCTGCAACTGGTGATCTTCGGTTTCGAGAGCAGCGAACGCTACCCGGACGCGCCCGCCGTGCCCCAGACCATCCTGATCAACCCGCTGATCACGCCGCTCAGCCCGGTGCTGGAAGAAGGCTATGAAGGGTGCCTGTCGGTGCCGGGCTTGCGTGGGGCCGTCGACCGTTACCAGCAGATTCGCTACGAAGGGTTTGACCCCAAGGGCGAGCCGATTGTGCGGATTGCCGAAGGCTTTCACGCGCGGGTGGTACAGCACGAGTGCGATCACCTGATCGGCCGGCTGTACCCATCGCGGATTACCGATTTCAGCAAGTTCGGGTTTATCGAAGTGATGTTCCCGGATATGGATCCGACGGCAGACGAATAACCCTCAGGCAAAACACACCTCAAACTGTGGGAGCGGGCTTGCTCGCGAAAGCGGAGTGCCAGTCACCGAAGATATAGACTGATCCACCGCATTCGCGAGCAAGCCCGCTCCCACATTTGTTCTGCGTGCATTCAGCTTATTTTGCGGGCTTCACAAACCGCAACGTCATCCGGTCCGACTCACCAATCGCCACATACTTCGCCTTGTCCTTTTCCCCCAACGTCAACGCCGGCGGCAAGGTCCAGACCCCATCCGGGTAGTCCTTGGTATCTTTCGGGTTGGCATTCACCTCGCTCTGCCCCTCAAGCTTGAACCCCGCATCCGTCGCCAGTTTCACCACATACGCGGTGGTCAGGTAACCGCTGTGCTTGATGTCTTCCAGCGATGCCCCGTCCTTGGCCCGGTGATCCACCACCCCCAGCACGCCGCCCGGTTTCAACACCTTGAAGAACGCCTCGAACATCGCCGGCGCCGTATCCGCCATCACCCAGTTATGCACGTTGCGAAAGGTCAGCACGGTGTCGGCCGAGCCAGGCTTGCCCAGCACCGGAGCCTTGGGGTCGAACTCGGCGAAGCCGGCCTTGGAATAATGCACCGGGTCTGCGGCGAATTTCTTTTTCAGGTTTTCTTCTGATGTACGCGCGTAGGCACTGCTGTTCGGCGCCTGCACGGCGGCGATGTAGTGGCCGTTATCCTTGAGCAGCGGCGCCAGCAACTCGCTGTACCAGCCACCACCGGGGGTGATTTCGATCAGGGTCTGGTCGGCCCGCAGGCCAAAGAATTCCAGGGTCTGCTGCGGGTGACGATACCCATCACGCGCGCTGTTGGCCGGCACGCGCCAACTGCCGGCGAGCACGGTTGCATACTGCTCGGCGGAAACCGGCGCTTCGGCTGCCTGGCTCAAGGCCGGGGCGAGGAGGGCTGCAAGGGATAAGGCTGCAAGGGTCGCTTTCATGATCATCCTGTAATGGGCCGCTGGTGCCGCCGAGGCTAGCATGGGGCCCACAACGGCTGATCACACTTTATTGAAGGACGACCTCACCAACGGTTCTAAGCCCATGGCGATCATCGGCTTGTTGCGTTTGTAGCGCACCAGGCGCTCCGACAAGGACTGCGGCAGCAACGTGTCCTGGGTAAAACCCAGGCGTTGATAAAAGCCTTCCAGGTCCGGATGGCACAGCAGCCACACCGTGCCTTCAACGCTTGCGACCGAGGCGCGAATCAATTGCGCCGCCAGCCCCTGGCCACGCAGCGCCGGGTCGACAAACAGCCCGGTCAACCACTGCCCACCCACCACCGGCGTCAGGCACAGGCCCGCGACAATCTCGCTGCCCCTGGCCACCCACAACTGGCCACCCTTGAGGGCCTTCATCGGTGAGTTATGGCTGCGATAGAACTTGTTCAGCAGCGGCCACAACGGCTCTGCCAGTCGGTCAATGTGCAACTCGGGCATGGTTTTCAAACACGCGAATCCAGGGGGCGCAGATTATAAGTCGGGCAAAGCGCCTTCTGTTGGGCAATCGGTGTTATACCCAGTGTTACATCCCCTGTAAGTGGAGCACGCATCATGGCCAAAGGTCTGAATTCCAAGAAAGCTGACAAGAAGAAACCGGCAAAGACCGCCGATGAAAAACGCGCCGAGAAAAAGGCCAAGAAAACCGACAGCAACCTGTTCGGTCATTAAGTTCTAAGCTAAGCACCAAACGATCTGCAAGATTTTCCCGCCCCATTGCACAGAGCAGGATGAAGCCGACTTTTTCGTCGGCCACGCCTGCCCTGAGCTGCCGATGTCCAACTACCTTGATGAAACCCAGCGCCGGGAAATCGAAGCCCTGGCCCAGACCTTTACCGCCCGCACCGAGTGGCCGACCTGGCTGCTGTTGATCGGCGTCTATGCCGGCTGGTTTGCCGTGATCCTCGCCAGCCACTGGCTTGGCCTGTGGCTGAGTACCGCACTGTTGATCCCGCTCGTGACGCTGTGGATGTCCCTGCAACACGAACTGCTGCACGGCCATCCCACCCGCTTCACTGCCTTGAACAAACTCCTCGGCTACGCACCGTTTGCCGTCTGGTACCCCTACACCCTGTACCGCAACTGCCACCTGGTGCACCACAACGACGAAGACCTGACGGTGCCCGGTGTCGACCCGGAAAGCCGCTACCTGAATCAGCGGCAGTGGGACGACAGTTCGCTGTTCGAGCGCACCTTGCATTGGCTGACCAAGACCGTCCTGGGGCGCTTCCTGTTGGGTTCGCCGCTGGCGCTGTGGAAGCTGGCGCGCAACGAGGTCAGACGCCTGCGCGAAGGCCAGCGCCAGGCGTGGCTGATGTGGCTGAGCCATGGCACCGTGACCGTGCTGATGTTGACCTTCATCGCCCACTACAGCGTGCTGCCGGTGTGGCACTACGTGGCGCTGGTCAGCGTGCCGGCCTTGTCGGTGGCGGCGATCCGTTCCTACTATGAGCATCGCCCGCACCCACAACCGGAACAGCGCACGGTGCTTAACGAAGCCGCCTGGCCGTGGACCTGGCTGTTCCTCAACAATAACCTGCACCTGGTGCATCACGACTTGCCGAAGCTGCCGTGGTATTTGCTGCCCACCGTGTACCGCGCGCGCCGCGAACAATGGGTGGCGCGCAGCGGCGGGTTCCTGGTGCAGGGTTACGGCCAGTTGATCGGCCGTCACGGGCTCAAGGCCATCGACAGCCCACGGCACCCCTTTGCTTGAGAGACGACCATGAGTGACCGCTACGCCGAACTGCTGATGTACGTGGCGCCGCAGCAGGTGCAACAGGCCAATGAGCGCTGGCTTTCGCGCATCCTTGAGCGCCTGGGCGCGACCCGCCGCAAGGCTGATCATCTCGACCTGCGCAGCCTGTGGCGTGCCCCGCAATTGCTGCTGACGCAAACCTGCGGCTACCCGCTGATGACCGAGCTGCGCGGGCAAGTCCAGGTGATTGGCCGCCCGCGCTACGAATTGCCCCATAGCAGCGGCGGCCAGCATTGCAGCCTGCTGCTGACCCGCGACGACAATCCCCGCGTTGCCTTGGCCGACTTCCAAGACAGCCGCGGCGTGATCAACGGCCATGACTCCAACAGCGGCATGAACCTGCTGCGCGAACGCCTGGCGCCGCTGCAGCAGGGCGGTCGGTTCTTTGCCGAAGTCGGCATCAGCGGCGCCCATCGCGAAAGCCTGCGCTGGCTGCGGGAAAACCGCGCCGACCTTGCCGCCATCGACAGCGTGACCTACGACTACCTCGCCCGTTTTGCGCCAGAGGAAGTGGCCGGGCTGCGGATCGTCACCCGCAGCGCGCCCAGCCCGACGCTGCCTTACATCAGCGCGCCGGGCTCAAGTGAACACCTGCGGGAGGTCATGAACCTGGCCTTGCAGGATCTGCCCGAAGTGGTGCAAACCCTCGGCGTACACGAAGTGCTGCCCGCCAGCGAAGCGGATTACCAGGTGCTGCTGGAATACCGGCAGCAGGCGGAAGCCTTGGGTTATCCACGCCTCCAATGATCGTTCCCACGCTCCGCGTGGGAATGCATCCTGTGACGCTCTGCATCACCATTTCAAAGCAGACGCAGAGCGTCCAAGGCGGCATTCCCACGCAGAGCGTGTGAGCGATTGGTTATATAAAAATACCTTTTAAATATTATTAAAGAATAAGCAGCCTTGCTAGGATCGCTCCACCGGAACACCGGACATAACGCGCAACCTACTCAGATGGAGCCACTATGTCCGGCGCCGACACTTCTCACAGCGATTACGTGGGCGGATTGTTCCGCAGTCATTACGACTGGCTGTGCGGCCGTTTGCACCGCCATCTCGATTCCCGTGCCCACGCCGAAGACATCGCCGCCGACACCTTCGTCCAACTGTTGAGTTCCCCGGGCGTGGCGCCGATCCGCCAGCCACGCGCCTTGCTCACCACCATTGCCCAACGCCTGATGTACCAGCTGTGGCGTCGCCGTGACCTGGAGCGCGCCTACCTCGACGCCCTCGACCAGGACGAAACCTCGCCCGCGCCATCCCCTGAGGATTTGGCGCAGATGCTCGAAGCCCTGCAGGCCATCGACCAGTTGCTCGACGGCTTGCCGGCCAAGGTCAAGGCGACCTTTCTGCTGTCGCAACTCAATGGCCTGACCTACCCGGAAATCGCGGCCGAGCTGGGCATTTCCCAACGCTCGGTCAGCGACTACATGACCCGTGCCGTCAACCGCTGCCTGCGGCTGTGCCTGGAATGAGCGACGACCTGATCGACAGCGCCACTCGCTGGGTGGTGTTGCTGCGCTCCGGCGAGGCGAGTGCCGCCGACTGGCAGCGTTACCATCAGTGGCGCGCCGCAGACCCGCGTCACGAAGCCTTGTGCCAACAACTGGAAACCCGCCTCGGTGTGTTTCAAATTCCGCAGGCCCAAGGCGTCAGCGGCAAGGTATTGCAGCAGGCACTGGACGCGCCATCCAGCCGCCGCACGGTGTTGCGCGGCGCCCTGGTGGGCGCTGGCCTGATGCTGGGCGCCGGTTGGCTGGCCCGGCCGGTGGTGGAGGATTTGACCGCCGATATCCGCACCGGCACCGGCGAACGGCGCACTGTAGCGCTGGCGGATGGCAGCGAGTTACTGCTCAACGCCCGCAGTGCCGCCGACATCCAGTTCGACCCACAACACCGCGTGGTGCGCCTGCGCGATGGCGAGTTGCTGGTGAAGATTGCCAGGGACAGCAACCGACCGTTTTTCATTCAGACCGATCAAGCTCGACTGCATGCCTTGGGCAATCGCTTGTTGCTGCGCGAGCGCGAAGGGCAGGGCCACGTGGTGGCGCTCAACGGCGCCCTGGAGATCGACGGCCAGAACGGCGAACGCCTGCAACTGGAGGCCGGGCACGAAGTCACTTACGACCGCTTCGGCTTCGGACCGGTGCTCGCCAGTTCCTCGGGCGCGACCGCCTGGATCGATGGCTTCCTGCAAGTGCGCGACCGCCCGCTGGTGGAGGTGATCGATGCACTGCGCCCGTATCACAACGGTGTGCTGCGCCTCGATCCGGCGGTGGCAGGGTTGCGGGTCAGCGGCCTGTACCGCCTCGACAATCCCGACCAGATCCTCGACACCCTGGCACGCACCCTGCCGATCCACATCACCCGCCGGACCGGGTTGTGGGTGACCGTCAGTGCCACCTGAAAACGGTTCACCTCGGTCAATGTGGGAGCTGGCTTGCCTGCGATGCGAGCACCTCGGCCTCTCAGATGTACCGCAGCGATACCATCGCAGCCTCGCTAAAGCTCGACAGCTCCCACAGTTGACCGCGTCGTTTCAGAATGTCGGTTCTATCGACATAACCAAACGATCTGCAAGTTTTCCCCCGGCCATCCCACATCACTCCCGTAAGCGCTGCGGGGAGCAGCGCTCAGGAGTTTCCTTGGGGGGAGCCAACGTGAGCCCATTCAACCGTACACCGCTTCGAACCTTTGCCCTGGTGCCGTTGGCCAGTCTGTTCCTGTCTTTCGCTGCCAGCGCCGAAGAGGCGCGGCAGGTCTACCACATCGCGCCCGGCCCGCTGGATGAAGTGCTGCTGAACATCAGCCGCCAGAGCGGCCAGGTGATTTCCTTCACGCCACAATTGGGCAACTATTCCTCGGCGCGGGTCGACGGTTCGCTGTCGGCGCAACAGGCGGTAGACGCCGCGCTCAAGGGCACCGGCCTGCAAGTCCAGGTCAGCCCGGACGGTGCATTCATCATCAAGGAAGGCGCCAAAGTCGCGCCTGCCAGCAACAGCATCAAGGCGCAAACCGCCGAAGCCCAGGCGCCGACCCTCGACCGTGTGGTCGCCATCGGTACCCGTCGCAGCGACGCCACGGCCCTCACCAGCAGCGCCCCGGTGGATGTGATAAACGCCGAGGAACTCAAGCAAACCGGCGCCACCAGCCTTAACCAGGCGCTGTTCCAACTGCTGCCCTCGTTCAACTTTCCACAGAACAACAGCGCCACCCGCGGCCAGGATCCGAAAGGCGCCTCCCTGCGCGGCTTGTCCCCGGACCAGACCCTGGTGCTGATCAACGGCAAGCGCCGGCACACCTCGGCGGTGGTGAACATTTCCGGTGGCGTGCCGTTCATTGGCGCGCAGCCGGTGGACCTCGACATGATCCCCATCAGCGCCATCGACCACGTCGAAGTGCTGCGCGACGGTGCCTCGGCGCAATACGGTTCGGACGCGGTGGCGGGGGTGGTCAACATCGTGCTCAAGGAGCGCGACAGCGGTGGCGGCATCAACACCCAACTGGGCAAATACGCCCAGGGCGACGGCTTCAGCAAAACCACCGATGGCTGGTACGGCATCGGCTTGCCGGGGGATGGTTTCCTGACCCTGAGCTTCAACACCCTGAACAACAAACCCGATGACATCGGCGACAAATACGTCGCCGACGGCCAGGTACAAGACCCGCGCTGGGGCGGTGCCGGGCGCGACAAATACAACCTGGCGGCCAACGCCGAAATCGGCCTGAACGACCAATGGCGCCTCTACAGTTTCGCCACCTTCGGCCAGGACACTTCGGTAAACAACACGCCGCCGCTGCTGGCCAGCAGCCCGAACAACGTGGCCGGGATCTACCCCAACGGCACCATCCCGAAATACCGCTATCGCTATGAAGACGGCGCCGTCACCGTCGGCACCCGCTATGAAGACGAGAGCATCGGCCGCTTCGATTTGAGCGCCACCTATGGCCGCGACGAGCACGACGAACTGGCTTTCAACACCGTCAACCCGAGCTACGGGATCAACAGCCCGACCAAGTTCAACGTCGCCACCCTGGTCAACGACCAGACCAACATCACCCTGGATTACGCCAAGGATCTGAACGTCGACTGGTCGAGCCATCCACTCACCGTTTCAGCGGGCGTCGCCTACCGGCATGAGCAATACCGGCTGGAGGCCGGCGACTACGATTCCTATTCCTACGGTGGCATCGACGGCGTGCAGGTTGGCGCGGTGCAGGCTTCGGGCCTGACCCCGGATGACGCCGGCACCTTCAAGCGTGATGTGGGCGGCGTGTATTTCGGCCTGGAAAACCAGGTCACCGACAAGCTCCAGGTGGGCATTGCCGGGCGTACCGAGCACTACTCGGACTTCGGTTCAGCCACCACCGGCAAACTCTCGGCGCGCTATGACTTCACCCCGAAAGTCGGCCTGCGGGCCACGGTCAACAATGCCTACCACGCGCCCAGCCTGGGCCAGATCGGCACCTCCTGGACCACCACCACCAACCTCGACGCCAACGGCAACCCGGTGCTGACCCGCATGCTGCCGGCCGACAACCCGGCCGCCCGTGCCCTCGGTGCGCAGCCGCTGAAGCCCGAGAAGTCCACCAACTTCTCCCTGGGCCTGGTGCTGCGCCCAACCGACCAGGCCTCGCTGACCATCGACGCCTACCAGATTTCGATTCGTGACCGCCTGCTGTTCAGCGGTGGCATTTCCGGGCCGCTGGCCGAGCAGATCCTCAAGGACGCCGGCTACGGCCAGTACTCCTGGGCGCAGTTCATGACCAACGCCGCCGACACCCGCACCCGCGGCGTTGACATCGTGGGCAAGTACAACCTGGACCTTGAGCAGTTCGGCAACCTGAACCTGTCGGCGGGCTACACCAAGGCCCGCACCACCATCGAGAAGGTCCACGAAAACCCCAACGGCTTCGAAGTGCTGACCCGTGAATCCCGTGGCTTCCTGGAGCACGGTTACCCGGAAGACAAGCTGGTGTTTGGCGCGGTCCACAAGCTCAACCGATGGACCATCGCCCTCAACGAAACCCGTTACGGCAAGTACCGCAAATATGCGTCCAGCGAAGCCAACGCCCAGTACGACCAGACCTTCAGCGCGCAATGGACCACCGACCTGGACGTGAACTACGCCTTCACCAAACAACTGCGGGTGTCGGTGGGCGTCAACAACCTGTTCGACAGCAAGCCTGACGACTACAACACCCGTTTGCGCCAGACCCCGGGCCAGCAATACAGCTACCTGTCGCCGACGGCGCCGGAAGGGGCGTTTTACTACACGCGGCTCAGTTATGACTTTTAAACCCTGATCTTGAAGGGTGTGGAGATCAACTGTGGGAG
>NZ_JBSVWQ010000163.1:0-12745 GCF_054071215.1 Pseudomonas sp. SDO5522_S412
ACACACATGGCGACTGTCACACCGCCTTCGCGAGCAAGCCCGCTCCCACATTTTTGATCCGGTTTCACCCCAAGATCAGCGGTTTCTCCACTCAGCGACGTTCGATTGGCACGAACTTGCGCTGCTCAACGCCGATGTACTCGGCGCTCGGACGGATGATGCGGTTGTTGGCTCGCTGCTCGAACACGTGAGCTGCCCATCCTGTCAGCCGCGAGCAGACGAAAATCGGGGTGAACAGCTTCGTCGGGATGCCCATGAAGTGGTACGCCGAGGCATGGTAGAAGTCGGCGTTGGGGAACAGTTTCTTCTGCTCCCACATGGTCTTGTCGATGGCTTCGGAAACCGGGAACAGCACGGTGTCGCCCACTTCGTCGGCGAGTTTTTTCGACCAGGCCTTGATCACTTCATTACGCGGGTCGCTGTCTTTATAGATCGCGTGGCCAAAGCCCATGATCTTGTCCTTGCGCGCCAGCATGCCGAGGGTGCCTTCCACCGCTTCCTGGGCGGAAGAGAAACGCTCGATCATCTCCATCGCCGCTTCATTGGCGCCGCCGTGCAGCGGGCCACGCAGGGAGCCGATGGCGGCAGTCACGCAGGAATACAGGTCCGACAGGGTCGACGCACACACGCGGGCGGTGAAGGTCGAGGCGTTGAATTCGTGCTCGGCGTAGAGAATCAGCGACACGTTCATCACCTTGACGTGCAAGTCGCTGGGCTTCTTGTCGTGCAGCAGGTGCAGGAAGTGCCCGCCGATGCTCGGCTCGTCGGTCACGCAGTTAATGCGCTGGCCGTCGTGGCTGAAGCGGTACCAGTAGCACATGATCGCCGGGAACGCGGCCAGCAGGCGGTCGGTCACGTCGCGCTGCACGGAGAAGTCTTTCTCCGGCTCGATATTGCCCAGGAACGAGCAACCGGTGCGCATCACGTCCATCGGGTGCGCGTCGGCGGGGATGCGTTCCAGCACTTCTTTCAGCGCCTGGGGCAGGTCGCGCAGTTTGCCGAGCTTGGCGGTGTAGTCGGCCAGTTCGGCTTTGGTCGGCAGTTCGCCGTAGAGCAGCAGGTAGGCGACTTCTTCAAACTGGGCATCGGCGGCGAGTTCGCGCACGTCGTAGCCGCGATAGGTCAAGCCGGCACCGGCCTGGCCCACGGTGGACAGTGCGGTTTGCCCGGCAACCTGGCCACGCAGGCCAGCTCCACTGAGTACTTTTGCTTCGGCCATGGTTATCTCCAATCTTGTAGTTATTAGTGAGGCGCTCGCATTACTTCTTGGCGGCGAACAGCGCGTCGAGCTTCTGCTCGAAGGTGTGGTAGTCGATGCGATCGTAAAGCTCCATGCGGGTTTGCATGGTGTCGATCACGTTCTGCTGGGTGCCGTCGCGACGGATCGCGGTGTAGACGTTCTCGGCGGCCTTGTTCATGGCGCGGAAGGCCGAGAGCGGGTACAGGACGATGGAAACATCCGCAGATTTCAGTTGATCGACGGTGTAGAGAGGTGTCGCACCGAATTCGGTGATGTTGGCCAGGATCGGCGCTTTCACCCGGGAGGCGAACAGCTTGTACATCTCAAGCTCAGTGATGGCTTCCGGGAACACCATGTCGGCACCGGCCTCGATGCAGGCGGCCGCACGTTCCAGGGCGGATTCCAAACCTTCCACGGCCAGTGCGTCGGTGCGGGCCATGATCACGAAGCTGTCATCGGTACGCGCATCCACCGCAGCCTTGATGCGGTCGACCATTTCCTGCTGGGACACGATTTCTTTGTTCGGGCGATGGCCGCAACGCTTGGCGCCCACCTGGTCTTCGATATGGATCGCCGCCGCGCCGAACTTGATCATCGACTTGACGGTGCGCGCCACGTTGAACGCAGAGGAGCCGAAACCGGTGTCCACGTCCACCAGCAGCGGCAGGTCGCACACGTCGGTGATGCGGCGCACGTCCGTCAGCACGTCATCCAGGCCGGTGATGCCCAGGTCCGGCACACCGAGGGAGCCGGCAGCCACCCCGCCACCCGACAGGTAGATCGCCTTGAAGCCGGCGCGCTTGGCCAGCAGCGCATGGTTGGCGTTGATCGCGCCGACTACCTGCAACGGGTGCTCGCTGGCAACCCCGTCACGGAAACGCTGGCCTGGAGTGGTGTTGTTATTGGAACTCATGACTCACCTCGTGATTGGGGAGCGCCGTCCGGGAAGTGACGGGCAATGTTGCGTTTGGAGGCGCCGATATGCCGGCGCATCAACAACTCGGCCAGTTCACCGTCGCGATCGGCAATCGCGTCAAGAATGCGGTGATGCTCGGCAAAGGCCTGGCGTGGACGATTGGGGGTGGCGGAGAACTGGATGCGGTACATGCGCACCAACTGATACAGCTCGCCGCACAACATTTGGGTCAGGGTGCGATTACCGGCGCCTTGAATTATCCGGTAATGAAAATCGAAGTCGCCTTCCTGCTGGTAGTAGCCGACACCGGCCTGGAAGGCCGCATCGCGCTCGTGGGTGTGCAACACCTGGCGCAGCTCTTCGATCTCGGCGTCGGTCATGCGCTCGGCGGCCAGGCGGCAGGCCATGCCTTCCAGGGATTCGCGGATTTCGTAGAGTTCGATCAGTTCTTCATGGCTCAACGAGACCACTCGCGCGCCCACATGGGGGATGCGCACCAGCAGGCGCTGGCCTTCCAGGCGATGAATCGCCTCGCGCAGCGGGCCACGGCTGATGCCATAGGTGCGCGCCAGTTCCGGCTCGGAGATCTTGCTGCCGGGGGCGATTTCGCCCTTGACGATGGCGGCCTGGATACGCCGGAAGACGTTCTCGGACATGGTCTGGGAATCGTCTTGGGCCATCACTGGGGTTTCCAGTTGATCCAGCATATTGTCGACACCTTTAAAAGCAATGCCGCAAAAACTAGCCAATCAGCCCCGGATAGTCAAAGAATAAATACACATTGTCGACAATCGTCTAATAACCCGCCTTGCACTCTATCGGGGCATGGCCGGCTGCCAGCGCTGGCGCCAGAAAACCTTCATGTTAGAATGCCGGCCACTTTTGCCTCACATCCCTGGATGAAAAGGCGCACGAGGGAGCTTGCGCAGCAATGCCAGTCGCCTTGAATTGAACATCGCACTGCACCGCGTCAGGATTTATGAGACTCAAGCCCTTCCCCCTTTTGCTTCTACTGTTTATCCCGGGCCTTGGCGTTGCTGCCGAGAAGACCGTTTATGGACTCAATGAATACGCCAAGTTGGCCGGCATTGACCTGGAAGTGGCCGCCAAGCTCGACACCGGCGCCAAGACCGCGTCCTTGAGCGCCCGCGACATCAAGCGCTTCAAGCGCAACGGCGAGTCCTGGGTGCGCTTCTACCTGGCCATCGACACCGCACACTCCCACCCCATCGAGCGCCCCCTGGCCCGCGTGAGCAAGATCAAGCGCCGCGCCGGTGACTACGACCCCGATGAAGACAAGAACTACACCGCCCGTCCAGTCATCGCCCTGGACATCTGCATGGGCACCGCTTTACGCAGTATCGAAGTGAACTTGACTGACCGCAGCGCCTTCCAATACCCGCTGCTGATCGGCTCCGAAGCGCTGAAACGCTTTGATGCGCTGGTCGACCCCAGTCTCAAATACGCGGCGGGCAAACCTGCCTGCGCCTCCGACGCTCATACCGCTGAGTAATTTGAATGCGCTCTCTTAATCTGCACCTGAAAATCCTGATCGCCGTTTTGGTGGTCTTGGGCATTTCGGTCACCGCCTATCAGATTTTCGTGCTGGGGATTCCCGTCACCGAGGACGCCACCGACGACCTGTGGAACATCGACGCCAAGGTCGAGTTCGTCGCCAGCGCCAAGGACCCGGTGAAAATCCAGATGTTCGTGCCGCCCCTGAGCCGCGACTTCGTCAGCCTGAATGAAAGCTTTATCTCGAATAACTACGGCGTCAGCGTCAATCGCCTCGACGGCAACCGCAAGGTCACCTGGTCGGCACGCCGGGCCAAGGGCAACCAGACCCTCTACTACCGCCTGGTGCTGACCAAGCGTTACAGCGGTGAAAAGGTCAAGGTCAAGGGCCCGACCTTCCGCGACAGCATCGCCGTCGAAGGCCCGGAAAAAATCGCCGCCGAAGCCCTGCTGGCGCCGATCCGCCAGCACTCGGCCGACGTCGAGACCTTTATCAGCGAAGCCATCAAGCGCACCAACAACCTCAACGACGACAACGTGAAGCTGCTGCTGGCGGGCGACCCGTCGACGCCGCACAAGGCCAAGATCGTCGAGTTGCTGCTGTCCATCGCCCATGTGCCGGTGGAAAAGGTCCACACCATCCGCCTGGTGGCCGACCAGCCGCAAACCCCGGAACTCTGGCTGCGCAGCTTCAACGGTAATGACTGGCTGTACTTCAACCCCGACACCGGCGAGCAAGGCCTGCCGGCCGACCGCCTGCTGTGGTGGACCGGTGATGAAAACCTGATCACCGTCGACGGCGGCAAGAAGGCCATGGTGACCTTCAGCCTCAACAACAGCGAAATGAACGCGATTCGCCTGGCCAAGCTGACGGACGAAAACACCGACGCCAACTTCCTCGAGTACTCGCTGTACGGCCTGCCGCTGCAAACCCAGCAGACCTTCATGATCATGGTGATGATCCCGATTGGCGTGCTGGTGATCCTGATCCTGCGCAACCTGATCGGCCTGCAGACCCTTGGCACGTTTACCCCGGTGCTGATTGCCCTGGCGTTCCGAGAGACACAGCTGGGCTTCGGGATTGTGCTGTTCACCATTATTACGGCGCTGGGGCTGTCGCTTCGGTCTTACCTGGAACACTTGAAGCTGCAGATGCTGCCGAGGCTCTCGGTGGTGCTGACCTTCGTGGTGGTGCTGATCGCCGCCATCAGTCTGTTCAGCCACAAGCTCGGCCTGGAGCGCGGGTTGTCGGTGGCACTGTTCCCGATGGTGATCCTGACCATGACCATCGAACGCCTGTCGATCACCTGGGAAGAACGCGGTGGCGGCCATGCGATGAAAGTCGCGATCGGCACGCTGTTCGCCGCTTCCCTGGCGCACATCATCATGAGCGTGCCGGAACTGATCTACTTCGTGTTCACCTTCCCGGCGATCCTGTTGATCCTGGTGGGCTTCATGCTGGCCATGGGTCGTTATCGCGGCTACCGCCTGACCGAACTGGTGCGTTTCAAGGCCTTCCTCAAGGCTGACTCGTAATGTTCGGCTTCTGGAAGACCTGGAAGGCCCTGGAAGCGCGGGGGATCATGGGCATCAACCGGCGAAATGCCGACTACGTGCTCAAGTACAACAAGCGCAGCCTGTATCCGATCGTCGATGACAAGATCATCACCAAGGAACGGGCCATGGCCGCCGGCATCCACGTGCCGGAAATGTACGGGGTCATTTCCACCGAGAAGGAAATCGACAAGCTCGACGAGATCATCGGCGGGCGCAGCGACTTCGTGATCAAGCCGGCCCAGGGCGCCGGTGGTGACGGTATCCTGGTGATCGCCGACCGTTTTGAAGGGCGCTACCGGACCGTCTCCGGCAAGATCATCAGCCATGAAGAAATCGAGCATCAGATTTCCAGCATCCTCACCGGCCTGTATTCCCTCGGCGGCCACCGGGACCGGGCACTGATCGAATACCGGGTGGTGCCCGACCAGATCTTCAAGAGCATCAGCTACGAAGGCGTACCGGACATCCGCATCATTGTGCTGATGGGCTACCCGGTGATGGCCATGCTGCGCTTGCCCACCCGCCAGTCCGGCGGCAAGGCCAACCTCCACCAGGGCGCGATTGGCGTGGGTGTCGACCTCGCCACCGGCCTGACCCTGCGCGGCACCTGGCTGAACAACATCATCACCAAGCACCCCGACACCACCAATGCGGTGGACGGCGTGCAACTGCCCAACTGGGACGGGTTCATGAAGCTCGCCGCCGGCTGCTACGAACTGTGCGGCCTGGGCTATATCGGCGTGGATATGGTGCTGGACCAGGAAAAGGGTCCGTTGATCCTGGAACTTAACGCTCGCCCGGGGCTGAACATTCAGATTGCCAACGACTGCGGCCTGACCTTGCGCACCCATGCCGTGGAGGCTCGACTGGAAGAGCTGAAGGCGGCGGGCGTGACGGAAACACCGGAGGAACGGGTTAAGTTTGTGCAGGAAATGTTTGGGCATATTCCGGCGGTCGAGGGATAAACCCAGTGACCTGCTCCGTACACCCGCTGCCCTACCGGGCCAACCCTGCCGAATACTTTGCAGCAATCCGCCATGCGCCCGGCGCGGTGCTGCTGGACAGTGGCCGACCGGCGGCCGAGCGCGGCCGTTATGACCTGCTGAGCGCCTGGCCCGAGACGACCCTGGCGGTACTGCCCGACGAAAGCGGCAGTGATTTCCTACAGCGCCTGCGGGAAAACCTGACGTTGCTGGGTGAAGCCACGATCCCCGCGCCCTACGAACTGCCGTTTGCCGGCGGCCTCATCGGCTACCTGAGCTACGACTTCGGTCGTCATCTTGAGCACCTGCCGCACCTGGCGGTGGACGACCTGCACCTGCCGGATGCACGCTTCGGCCTGTACGCCTGGGCCTTGATCAGCGATCACCAGGCGCAGACCAGCCAACTGGTGTTCCACCCCAAACTGGCGGAAAGCGAACGGCAACGCCTGATTACCTTGTTCGGTCAGCCGACCATCAGCGCATCGGCCACCTTCAAGCTGCAAGGCCCAATGGCCCCGGACGTGACAGCCGACACCTACAAACATGCACTCGCCCGCATCCAGGATTACATCCAGGCGGGTGACTGCTACCAGGTCAACTTTGCCCAACGTTTCCGTGCCCCGTGCAGTGGCGATCCGTGGGTGGCCTACTGCGCCTTGCGCGAAGCCTGCCCGACGCCGTTTTCCGGGTTCCAGAGCCTGCCGGACGACGGCGCAGTGTTGAGCTTGTCGCCGGAACGCTTCGTCAAAGTCAGCCAGCGCCAGGTGGAAACCCGCCCGATCAAGGGCACCCGGCCAAGGGGGGCGACGCCCGAGGAAGATGCAGCCAACGCCGCTGAATTGCTGGCCAGCCCCAAGGATCGTGCCGAAAACCTGATGATCGTCGACCTGCTGCGCAACGACCTGGGCCGCACCTGCCGTACCGGCTCGGTGAAAGTGCCGGAGTTGTTCAGCCTGGAAAGCTATCCCAACGTGCATCATCTGGTGAGCAGCGTCACCGGTGAGCTGGCGGACGACAAAGACGCCCTCGACCTGATCGCCGGCAGCTTCCCCGGCGGCTCTATCACCGGCGCACCGAAGATTCGCGCGATGCAGATCATCGACGAGCTGGAGCCGACCCGGCGCGGGTTGTATTGCGGTTCGCTGGTGTATCTGGACGTGCGCGGCGAGATGGACAGCTCCATCGCCATTCGCAGCCTGTTGGTCAAGGATGGTCAGGTGTGCTGCTGGGGCGGCGGCGGGATTGTCGCGGACTCGGAGTGGCAGGCGGAGTATCAGGAGTCGATGACCAAGGTGCGGGTGTTGTTACAAACCTTGGAAAGCCTGTAGCACCCAGCCCCTTCCTGGCTCGCTGACGTAGAGCCACGCAGCGGAAAAGACCTGAATCAGTACCGAAGTAGACGGGGTCGAAGCCGGAGGATAGCGTCCGGTTTCAACCGTCCACCAGCCGTCTGTGAAGGATCACATGAAACGACTGCCTACTTGTCAGGAAAGATTTCCGAGATTGCATCTGCCCTCAACCGCACCTATCATCTCCCAAATTGGGAGGTCGCAGCGATGCGGATAATCGCTCTGTCTGCCCTACGAATATTCTGGGAAAACCACCCTGGTTGCATGGATGCCAAAACGCCGCTGGTCGAGCTGTATCGCCATATGGAAAAAGCTGTTTACCCAACCCCTCAGGCCCTCAAGGCAGAGCTAAGGACAGCGAGCATTCTCAAAGGGGGCAGGGTTGTGTTCAACATAGGCGGCAACAAGTATCGAGTGATCATGGCGATCAATTATCAGCGACAGCTTGCGTTCATACGCTTCGTGGGGACCCACGCGCAGTACGATCAGATCAATGCGGAGACCGTGTGATGAACATCAAACCCATTCATTCCCAGGAAGACCTGACCGCTGCGCTCGCGCGCGTCGAACAGCTATGGGAAGCGGAAATCGGCTCGCCCGAGGGTGACGAGCTGGAAATTCTCGCGATACTTATCGAAAAGTACGAAGCGGAGCATTTCCCAATGCCGCCTTCGGATCCCGTCGAAGCGATTAAATTTCGAATGGAGCAACTAGGCCTGACCGCCCGTGACCTGGAGCCTTTCATAGGTCCGAGCGGGCGGGTTTCCGAAGTGTTGAATCATAAGCGCAAGCTGAGCTTGTCGATGATCAAACGCCTGCATGAAGGCTTGCGCATTCCTTATGAGAGTTTGCTGGCAGGGGTCTAGGCTGTGCAGTGGCCATACCGGCCCCATCGCGGGCAAGCCCGGCTCCCACATGGGAGCGCGGTCAACATGTGGGAGCTGGCTTGCCTGCGATGAGGCGTCAGCCACGCCAAATAACTTACAGGCTCAACTGCCGATTCGACGCCTTGATGAACTCTTTCTTCAAATCCTCAAACGTATGCACCGCCGGGAACTGCGGGAACTCGCGAATCACGTTCTCCGGCGCGTGGAACAGAATCCCACGGTCGGCCTCACCCAGCATGGTGGTGTCGTTGTAGGAATCACCGGCGGCAATCACGCGGTAGTACAGGGTCTTGAAGGCCAGCACCGACTGACGCTTGGGATCTTTCTGACGCAGCTGGTAGCTCACCACCCGGTCATTTTCGTCGGTGATCAACCGGTGGCACAGCAAGGTCGGAAAACCCAGTTGGCGCATCAGCGGCTGGGAGAACTCATAGAAGGTGTCAGACAGGATCACCACCTGGAAGCGCTCGCGCAGCCAATTGACGAACTCGATGGCGCCGTCCAGCGGCTTGAGGGTGGCGATCACTTCCTGGATGTCCGAGAGCTTCAGCCCATGCTCATCAAGAATGCGCAGGCGCTGTTTCATCAGCACGTCGTAGTCGGGGATGTCCCGGGTGGTGGCCCGCAAGGATTCAATACCGGTTTTTTCGGCGAAGGCGATCCAGATTTCCGGAACCAGCACCCCTTCCAGGTCGAGACAGGCAATTTCCACAAGACACTCCCATTTAAAGTTATTGAGTTGAGCGAGCAAAAGGACTGCCGAACTCTAGCGATTCACGCTGGCCGCCGCAACGCAGGCGGGATTTTGTTACCATCGCCCCCCTATAGAGCGCTCAGCGCCACTGACCTGTAGGAACCGTCCTGATGAACCAAGCCTTCGACGTCGCTGAACTCGCCGCGACTTACGCCAACAAATCCGCCCAGGACATTCTCAAGCTGGCCTTCAGCCAGTTTGGCGACGACCTGTGGATCTCTTTCAGCGGTGCCGAGGACGTGGTGCTGGTAGACATGGCCTGGAAGCTGAACAAGAACGTCAAGGTGTTCAGCCTCGACACCGGTCGCCTGCACCCGGAGACCTACCGGTTTATCGAGCAGGTGCGTGAGTTCTACAAGATCGACATCGAACTGATCTCGCCGGACCAGAGCAAGCTGGAACCCTTCGTCAAGGAAAAGGGCCTGTTCAGTTTCTACAAGGACGGCCATGGCGAGTGTTGTGGCGTGCGCAAGATCGAACCGCTGCGCCGCAAGCTGTCCGGTGTAAGCGCCTGGGCCACCGGCCAGCGCCGCGACCAGAGCCCCGGCACCCGCAGCCAGGTGGCCGCGCTGGAAATCGATACGGCTTTTTCCACCCCGGAACGCACCCTGTACAAGTTCAACCCGCTGGCGCAGATGACCAGTGAGGAAGTATGGGGTTACATCCGCATGCTGGAGTTGCCGTACAACAGCCTGCACGAGCGCGGTTTTATCAGCATCGGCTGTGAGCCGTGCACCCGTCCGGTACTGCCGAACCAGCACGAACGCGAAGGCCGTTGGTGGTGGGAAGAAGCAACCCAAAAAGAATGCGGGTTGCACGCCGGGAACATCATCAGCAAGGCGTAACGCCTGAGCCAGAATCCTGTACACAGAAATGTCACCATCGGTGCCATTTTTGTGTGCACTTATAAGATCCTGCACCGAAAAGTTACATCCTCCCTCGTCACACCTCTTCTAAAATCCCCGCCCCTCTCCGCGCTACAAAATAAATAGCTGTTCAAACGGTCAATTTATATCGCTTTAAATTCAGTCTGTTATTTCCAATCACGCTAAAAACCAAATCGCCGTGTATTTCACCCGGCGAAAATCTGGCACGCATGTGGCTTAAGGCAAAACACACTTTGTATACAATTAATAAAAAAGATACATACACTTTGACATCAGCCGCTCTCCTGCTGATGTCCAGGAGCCTGCCGGAATGCGTACAAGTCTCTCCAATAACATCGCACTGGATCTGCCCTCCTCCACCCTGAACCCCGAGGCCACGAGCCCCGGCCCGTTGGTCCTCAGCCCGCGCCTGCACAACAAGGACCTGGCGCCTACCAAGGCCGAAGGCCGGCGCTGGGGCCGCTACAGCATCTTTGCCTTGTGGACCAACGATGTGCACAACATCGCCAACTACTCCTTCGCCATCGGCCTGTATGCGCTGGGCCTGGGTGGCTGGCAGATTCTGCTGTCCCTGGGTATCGGCGCGGCGCTGGTGTACTTCTTCATGAACCTGTCGGGCTATATGGGGCAGAAGACCGGCGTACCGTTTCCAGTGATCAGCCGTATCAGTTTTGGCATCCATGGTGCGCAGATCCCGGCACTGATTCGTGCGGTGATCGCGATTGCCTGGTTCGGGATACAGACCTACCTGGCCTCGGTGGTTTTCCGCGTGCTGTTGACGGCGGTTCACCCAGGTTTTGCCGACTACGACCACAACTCGATCCTCGGCCTGTCCACCCTGGGCTGGGCGTGTTTTGTGGCGATCTGGTTTGTGCAGCTCGCCATCCTCGCCTATGGGATGGAGATGGTGCGCCGCTATGAAGCCTTCGCCGGGCCGGTGATTCTGCTGACAGTAGCGTCCCTGGCCGGCTGGATGTATTTCCAGGCCGGCGGCCAGATCGCCTGGTCGATCCGCGAGCCGCTGACCGGTGGTGAGATGTGGCGCAATATCTTTGCCGGCGGCGCGCTGTGGCTGGCGATCTACGGCACGCTGATCCTGAATTTCTGCGACTTCGCCCGCTCCTCGCCGTGCCGCAAGACCATCAAGGTCGGCAACTTCTGGGGCCTGCCGGTGAATATCCTGGTGTTCGCGGCCATCACCGTGCTGCTGTGCGGCGGGCAGTTCCACCTCAATGGCCGGGTGATCGAGAGCCCTACGGAAATCATTGCGGCGATACCCAACACATTCTTCCTGGTGCTGGGCTGCCTAGCGTTCCTGATTGTGACCGTGGCGGTGAACATCATGGCCAACTTCGTCGCACCCGCCTTTGTGCTGAGCAACCTGGCGCCCAAGTACCTGAACTTCCGCCGCGCCGGGCTGATCAGCGCCACCGTGGCGGTGTTGATCCTGCCGTGGAACCTCTACAACAGCCCGCTGGTGATCGTGTATTTCCTCTCGGGGCTCGGCGCACTGCTGGGGCCGTTGTACGGGGTGATCATGGTCGACTACTGGTTGATCCGCAAAAGCCAGGTGGACGTGCCGCAGCTGTATAGCGAAGACCCGAATGGCGCTTATTACTACAGCCGCGGGATCAATTTGCGCGCCGTGGCGGCCTTCATTCCTGCCGCGGTGATCGCCATTCTCCTCGCCCTGCTGCCCGGTTTCGCCCTCGTCTCGCCCTTCTCCTGGCTGATTGGCGCCGGTATTGCAGGGCTGCTGTACCTGCTGTTCGCCAAGCGCCAGCCGTACTACGCCGATGTGAGCGGCGAAAGCATTGCAGTCGATAACGTCAGTCATTAAGTAAGGACATTCCATGCGCATCCTTGTGGTCAACGTCAACACCACCGAGTCCATCACCGAGGCCATCGCCAAACAGGCACGGGCGGTGGCGTCCCCCGGCACCGAGATCGTCGGCCTGACTCCGTTTTTCGGTGCCGAATCGGTGGAAGGCAATTTCGAAAGCTACCTGGCGGCCATCGCGGTGATGGACCGGGTGATGGCTTACGACCAGCCGTTCGATGCGGTAATCCAGGCCGGCTACGGCGAACATGGCCGCGAAGGCTTACAGGAGTTGCTCAACGTGCCGGTGGTGGACATCACCGAAGCGGCCGCCAGCACCGCGATGTTCCTCGGACATGCCTACTCCGTGGTGACCACCCTGGACCGCACCGTGCCGCTGATCGAGGACCGACTGAAACTGGCGGGTTTGTATCAGCGCTGCGCGTCGGTACGGGCCAGCGGCATGGCGGTACTGGAGCTGGAAGAAGACCCGCTGCGGGCCATGGAGGCCATCGTACGCCAGGCCGAATTGGCGATCAGCGAAGACAAGGCCGAAGTGATCTGCCTGGGCTGCGGCGGCATGGCCGGGCTGGATGAGCAGATTCGCTACCGCACGGGTGTGCCGGTGGTGGACGGTGTGACCTCGGCTGTCACCATTGCCGAAGGCCTGGTGCGGTTGGGACTGTCGACCTCGAAGATCCGCACGTATGCGACGCCGAGGCCGAAGAAAGTGATCGGCTGGCCCGGAAAGTTCGGACATTGAAGATCCAAAATGTGGGAGCGGGCTTGCTCGCGAAAGCGGTGGATCAGTCGATGCATGTGGTGACTGTCACACCGC
>NZ_JBSVWQ010000164.1:0-12599 GCF_054071215.1 Pseudomonas sp. SDO5522_S412
GCGCTCCCGCTTTTTCTGGGGCCGCTTCGCAGCCCAACGGGGGACAAGCCCCCTCGCCACAGAAGCTGCATTTCACCAAAAAGCTGCTTCAACCATAAAAATTATTGCGTTCGCTGCACCGACTTCAGTTCTGCCATAAATCTAATAATTGCGCGGAGAATCGCTCATGGCTCGTTTGCAACGCACCCTGTCGTTAGGGTCGGTGGTGCTGTTTGGCATCGCCTATATGACACCGATCATTGTCCTGGGCACCTTCGGTATCCTGGCGCAATCCACCGCCGGCATGGTCCCGGCCGCTTACCTGGCCGCCCTGGTGGCGATGTTCTTCACCGCCATGAGCTACGGCCGCATGGCCTCGGCGTTCCCGGTGGCCGGGTCCGCCTACAGCTATGTGCGCAAGGCCATCAGCCCCAAGCTCGGGTTTATCGCCGGTTGGGCGGTGTTGCTCGACTACCTGTTCCTGCCCATGGCCATCTGGCTGATCGGCGCGGCCTACCTGCATTCGGCTTTCCCGGCCGTGCCGCAATGGGTCTGGGTACTGGCGTTTATCGGGGTCACCAGTGTGATCAACATCATCGGCCTGAAACTCGCCAACGGCATCAACGCCTTGCTGATGCTGGTGCAGTTCCTGGTGCTGGTCGCCTTCGTCGCGCTGTGCATCCACTACATCGGCGGTGATGCGAGCAAGCCGCTGTGGACCATCACCCCGTTCTTCAACGGCCAGATGCAAATGCCGTTGATCATGAGCGGCGCGGCGATCGCCTGCTATTCGTTCCTGGGCTTTGACGCGGTCAGCACCCTGACCGAAGAAACCCGCGACCCGCGCCGCACGATTCCCCGGGCGATCATGCTGATCACCCTGATCGGCGGGCTGATCTTCGTCGGTGTGTCGTACTTCGTGCAGATCGCCCACCCATCGTTCGAGTTCACCGACGTGGATTCTGCCGCCTACGAGATTGCCCGCAACATTGGCGGCGACCTGTTTGTGTCGATCTTCCTGATCGGCCTGATCGTCGGCCAGTTCGCCTCGGGGCTGTCGGCGCAGGCCAGCGGTTCGCGGTTGCTGTTTGCGATGGGGCGCGACGGGGTGTTGCCCAAGTCGTTCTTCGGTACCTTGCACGCGCGCTTCGGTACGCCGGTCAACAGCATCCTGCTGTGCGCGGTGGTTGCGTTACTGGCGTTGAGACTGGACGTCACCACCTCCACCTCGTTCATCAACTTCGGTGCGTTCCTGGCTTTCAGCCTGGTGAACCTGTCGGTGATCTTCCACTACTGGATCGGTGCCAAGCAGCGCGGTTTGCGGGAGTTGGTGCTGTTCCTGGTGTTCCCGACCATCGGCCTGGTGGCGGATTTGTGGTTGATGGTCAGCCTTGATCACCTGGCGATTTACCTGGGCCTGAGCTGGTTGGCGATTGGCCTGGTGTACCTGGGGTTCCTGACGCGGGGCTTCTCCCGGCAGCCCCCGGAAATGGACTTCCAGGAAGCCGCATAGAAGCTCGGGGTCTATTCTTATTGCAATCGGTTCTCGTTTGGGTACATCATTTGTGTTACTGTATAACACTTGATGTTCACCCAGACGCCCCGGAGGCCTTATGAAACCTGGTATCCACCCCGACTACCGCACCGTGTTGTTCCATGACACCGCCGCCGACGTTTTCTTCCTGATCGGTTCCACCGTGGAAACCGACCGTACGCAACAACACAGCGACGGCAACACTTACCCCTACGTACTCCTGGACGTGTCCAGTGCCTCGCACCCGGTGTACACCGGCCAACAGCGCAAGACCCAGTCCGAAGGCCGCATCGCCGGCTTCAACAAGCGATTTGCGTCGTTTGGTTCGGCCGGTAAAACCGCCGAGGCGTGATGCACCGCGCGTTACCTCAGGGCTGCTTCATTCAATGAAGTGGCCCTTTTTTATGCCTATCTGACGAAGTGATATCGCAAGGCCATCACTGCAAAGAAAAACCGACTAAACTGCTGGGTAATGGCCAGGAGGCTGTTACCTTGACCGTAGGACACGCACATCGACGCTATACGAGGTGCCCCATGGGAGAGTCAGTGACCTTCGCAAATCCCGACCGCCCGGTGGTGCTGTTGATTGACGCACACCCGGACGTGCTGGACCGCCTGACGCAGTTGCTGCGCCTGGAACCCTTTGAATTATGCAGCGCCACCGACGCCGCTCACGCGCTGGCGATTCTGGCGCAGCAACCCGTCGACCTGGTGATGAGTGCCGCGCGCCTGCCGGACATGGACGGCGCCACCCTGCTTGCGCAGATCCACTATGATTACCCGCACACCGTGCGCATCCTGCTGACCGGTGAAACCGACCTGACGCTGATCATCAAGGCCATCAACGAAGGGCAGATCTACCGCTACCTGAGCAAACCCTGGAAAGACGAAGAACTGCTGCTGGCGTTGCGGCAATCCCTGGCCCATCAACACTCCGAGCGTGAGCGCCTGCGCCTGGAGCAATTGACCCGCCAGCAGAACGACGAACTCAAGCAACTCAACGCCAGCCTGGAAAAACGCGTGGCCTCACGCACCAGCGAGCTGCAGCAAACTGCTGACATGCTCGACCTGGCCTACGAAGAACTCAAACACAGCTACGCCACCGGCACCGAAGTGTTCTCGCTGCTGGCCAACCTGCGCTTGCCCCGAGCCAAGCAAACCAACCGGCAGATCATCGAGCTGGTGCGCACCTGGTGCCACGGCCGCGGCCTGGATGAGGCCAGCAATCGCGACCTGACCATGGCCGCCGCGCTCTACAACATCGGCAAGTTAAGTTGGAGCGACAACATGATGGTCTCTCCCAGCGACCTGCTGCACAGCACCTACCGTGAGCGGTACCGGGCGTATCCGGCCCAGAGCGAATCGTTGCTGATGACCCTGGAACCGATGAAAGACGCGGCACGCTTGATCCGCCATCACCAGGAACGCTGGGACGGCAGCGGCTTTCCCGACCACCTCAAGGGTGAAGCAATACCTGTAGGTTCGCGCCTGTTGAAACTGGCGGTGGACTTCATCGAATTGCAACGCGGCTTGATCCTTGAGCGGCAGATGAACAGCGACGAAGCGCTGCTCTACATCCGCAAATACGCCGGGCGCCTTTACGACCCGGACATGGTCGAGGACTTCATCCAGGCCTGCGCCGCGTTCCTCAGTGACGTGACCCTGGGCGACCCGTCGGTGAAGGTCCTGACCACCCGCGAACTGGCCGAAGGCATGGTGCTGGCGCGCAACCTCAACGCCGACAACGGCATGCTGCTGCTCAACGCCGGCAAGGTGTTGAACCTGCCGCTGGTGGACAAGCTGATTGCGTTCGAGGCCATGGAAGGGGCGAAGTACAGCGTGTTCATCAAGGAGCCGGATGAGGCACTGCTTTCGGGGTGAGACCGGTTCATGGGATCCTTGCGCCTTTGTATTCAAGGCGACCTTTTCATGACCTCCACCATTCGCATCGCCGCCGCCCTGCTGATCGGCAGCGACGGCCAGACCCTGCTGGTACGCAAGCGCGGCACCCAGGCCTTCATGCAGCCGGGCGGCAAGATCGATGCCGGCGAGCAACCCGTAGAGGCTTTGGCCCGTGAGCTGCACGAAGAACTGGGCCTGCGGATTGATCCGGCGGCGGCTGTGTACCTTGGGCAATTCTCGGCGCTGGCGGCGAATGAGCCGGGGTTTGTGGTGCAGGCCGATTTGTTCCAGGTGCACATCGACGTGCCTGTGACACCGGCTGCCGAGATTGAAGAGGTGTGCTGGATCGACCCGGCGGGCGACGGTGGTTTGCAGCTTGCGCCGCTGACCCGGGATTTGATTCTGCCGTTCTATCGCGCCTCGCTGATCCCTGCCTGATCTTGGGGGGGGGGAGTTGGCCCTCGTGGGGTCGCGAGGTGGTCCCGGGGTTTTTGGGGTCGCTTCGCAACCCGGCGGGAGCAAGCTCCCTCGCCACAGGTATCCGCTACAGGTCAGCGAACGGCGCTGACGCCGTCCAGGGTCGAAAACGAGGTGTCCTTGGCCGTCAGCAGAAAATCACGCATGTACGGCGCGTCCAGCATGTCGGCGCGAATCCCGGCGTACAGCGTGGCAAACAAACCTTTCTCCCCCAGCCGCTTGGCCTTCACATACCCCCGGGAGCTGTATTCATGCAGCGCCCAATGGGGCATGCCGCACACGCCGCGACCGCTGGCCACCAACTGCATCATCATCACCGTCAGTTCCGAGGTGCGCACCTGGGCCGGTTCTACATCTGCCGGTTCCAGGAAGCGGGTGAAGATGTCCAGGCGATCCCGTTCCACCGGGTAGGTGATCAGGGTTTCGCTGATCAGGTCTTCGGGCACGATGTACGGCTTGTTCGCCAGCGGGTGCTGGTTGGCCACGGCGAGCATGGCTTCGTAGGTGAACAGCGGTACATAGGTGATGCCCGGCAGCTCCAGCGGGTCCGAGGTCACCACCAGGTCCAGGTCGCCACGGGCCAGGGCCGGCAGCGGCGCGAAGGCGAAGCCGGAGGCCAGGTCCAGCTCGACTTCCGGCCAGGCATCGCGGAACTGGTCGATGGTCGGCATCAACCACTGGAAGCAACTGTGGCACTCGATGGCCATGTGCAAACGCCCGGCCGTGCCGCCGGCCAGGCGCGCGATGTCGCGTTCGGCACCGCGCAGCAAGGGCAGGGTGGCGTCCGCCAGTTGCAGCAGGCGCAGGCCGGCGCTGGTGAAGCGCAGCGGCTTGGTCTTGCGCACGAATAACTGCATGCCCATGCGCTCTTCCAGTTCCTTGAACTGGTGGGAGAGTGCTGATTGCGTCAGGTGAAGGCGCTCAGCGGCCTCCACCAGGCTGTCGGCTTCGCGCAAGGCGTGCAGGGTCTTGAGATGGCGGATTTCGAGCACGGGGTCTCCATGAATATAACTTGTGACAAATTCGGATCGGTTGAGTTTGTCTCATGTTGATAGGCCTGTCGACCGTCGTGCTCAAGTCTCGCCGCCTCACACCCCGGCAAAGTGCCGGGTGGCCAGCGCTCGCCCGATATTGCCGCGCCAGATAGGGTCCACCGCGACCCCGGCTTGCGCCTGGGCGACTTGCCATTGCAGGCCCAGGTTGCGCTGCTCGGGAATCTTCAAGTGGGCCTTGATGAACTCGTCGAACTGCGCCCCGGCCTTGTCGTAATGAAAGTGCGCATACCACAGGGTGGCGGGCGGCGTTTGTGTCAGGTCCTGAATCACGTATTCCTGAAGAAAATCCGCCCGTCCTTTCTTGCCTTCATTGAGGTTGCGGGCCGGTTCGCCCTTGCGAATCTCCACCACCCGTTGTTCGCGAAGGTAGTCCAGATAACCTTCGGTAGGGGTTTTGCTGGCGAGGGTCTGGCGGATTCGCAGGTTGCGGCCCTTGATGGTCAGCTCCGCGGCCTTGGCCCGCAGTTGGCGCACGAGGTCCTCGGTGGGGTCCAGGCGTTCCAGGCGATTGGCCCGCAGGTTCAACTCGGCCGCTTCGCTGACCAGCAGGTGTTCGAGGTCCACCGGCAGCATTTTTTGCTCGGTGTAGGCGATGGCGCGGCTTTCGTACTGCGCGACGTTGTCGAGGCGAGCCCTGGCTTCGCTTACCACGAACGGCTTGACGTTGGACTCCGGCGGCGCGGGTTCCGAGGCAGCACTGTCCTTGAGTCGGGATTTGCCGCCGGGGCCCTTGATCCAGGTCTCGACGCGCCCGCTGGCGCTCTCAACCTGGTAAGTGGTGGCTTGGGTTTGTGGGTCGATGCTCTCGGTGCCCACCAGGGAAATATTGTCCTCGGTGTCGAATACCCGCCGCACGGGTTGCCCGGCCGGTGGGCGGCTTGCCGGCGACTCCTTGATGGCGCGGCGGGCGAGTTCGATCATCTGGTCAATGTCGACGAAAAACGCACTGAGTTGCGCCTGGTCGAAATGCTGCGGGTAACCGAGGTTCCAGGTGCGGATGGTCAGCCGGAATTGTTCATAGGCCTGTATGCAGTCTTCCAGCACCTTGCGCCGCTGTGTGATGTTGGCGCTGGCGTTGGGCAGTTCAAAATGCGAAGCCCATGCCCGGTTGACTTTGGCGTAGCTGTCCCGGGCCTGGGCCCGCAAGTAGAACCAAGACAGCTCGGCAACTTCGGGGTAAGTCTCAAGGGTATCGAAGCGGTGTAAGAATTTCAGGTGCGTGCGGTAGCTGTCATTGAGCGTACGTCGGAATTGCTCCAGCATCGGGCTTAGCCGGGTACGGTGGGCGGCATCGGTAACCTGATCGAACCAGCGGTTGAACTGGGAAAAGTCGGCATCGATCCGGTCCAGGTCACGCAGAATCTCGCTGCTGATCCTTTTACGCTGCCGCAGGATCTCCAGCATGGCGGGAACGATTGCCAAGGTGTCGAAAACCTCGGGGGAGATAGCGGTCATGTTATGGGTTCCAAGCTCCAGGATCCGTGCCTCGATCTGCTTGAAGTGATAGCGCGCCCGGTTCAGGGTGGTCAGGGTCAGGCGCGCCGCATTGCGGCTCATGTCCTCTCTGATCGCGCGCTGGCGGTTGCCGCTGGTAAAGGGCACGAACTCCGTCAGTTCCTGATACTGGCGGCTGTACAGTTCGATGTCCTGCTCGAAGGATCTGCGGATCGCCGGGCCTGCGCTGTCGGTGCGGGCCATCAGTTCTTCGGTTCGGTTAATGGAGAGCGCAATCAGGTCTTCGCGGCTGTTGATACTGTTGGCCAGCGCCTGTTGGCGGCGCAGGGCGCGGTCGGTCCACCAGCGTGGCAAGTAATCACGGATCGACTGGGGCCAGATCGGATCAAGCACTTCGGCCATATGCCCGAGCACGCTGCCGCCACCCGCCAGGCCGCCCTTGAATGCGCTGCCGTAGACGCCGTAGTGAGTGTCCCATTCGCCGTTTTCATCCAGGGCAATCGGCTGCTTGTAGGTTTTGCTGCGGGTCGGGCTCAGGCGCCAGTCCAGGGGATCGCCGGCCAGCTCAACCTGATAGATGCGCCCGCGCCGCACGATGAAGTCGCCTTCGGTATGCCGGTACACATTGCGATAAAAACCGTGGGTCTGCGGTTGCAGCCCGGCCAGCGAGATCACTCCTTCATATTCATAACCGGCGAAACGCTGTGCCGCCCGCCGAGCCTGGGTGACCGAGGGCAGGTGCAGGCTGGCGGCGCTGCTGGCCAGATGGCGCAATTGACGCTGGCGCGTGGCGGCGCGGGCGTTGACCGGCAGGGCTAGGCTGCCCGGCAGAATGTCCATGGCGCAGTCGATCAGCGACAACAGCACCGCCTCGACCTCGGCCAGGCCATGGCCGACGTTCCCGCGCAGGAACGCAGCAGTAGCCAGGTTGGCACTGGACCAGGCGTCATACAACGCGACGACCGAACCCACGAAAGGCACCAGCCCCAGGGCGATTTTCAGGTAGTTGAAGATCAGCCCGGCGCGCAGCGCATTCTGCTCCAGCAACAAGGCCGCGTTGGAGCGCGAGGTCGCGCGATGCGCTTCTATGACGCGGCCCATATGGGCGTTCAGCAAATGGGCGGCCAGCGATGTGGTGGCCGGCCACGGGGTTCCGACGGCAAAGACCGGATCAAAATTCCGTTGCTGGGCCTGAGCGATCCGGGCGAGGTGGGCGGCGGTGTCGCCCTTGATGGCCAGGCCGGCCAGGTAGGCGCTCATGCCGCTGACCAGGCTGAGGTCGTAGAGCGCCTTGCGGGCCAGTTCCAGGCTCGCGTAGCGCCGCAGGTCCTGGTTGTCCGGGCTGTTCGGCAGGTACAGCAGGGTCAGGCCGGAGACTTGTTCCTGAATAAACGTGACCCCTGACAGGGTGGTCGGACCGAAGTCGGTATCTTCACCGCCCGCACTCAGCGTGGCCGGCAACAGCACGATTTTCTTGTCTTCCACCTGCCAGGCATCCGCGTTGTCGGCGTCGATGGCGATGTTCAGCAGCCGCAGATCGTTGTCGTCGAATCGCCCCAGGGCCCGGGCGCGTTTGCCCTGCAGCATGAGCATCAGGCGCAGCGGCTCGGTCAGGCATTCGCGACGGTGCTGCGTGGTGAAAGGCGCCGCCGCGGGATCACCGAGGAAGGTGCGGGTGATCAAGCTTTCGTAGGCTCCGGCGAGGTCCAGCTCCTTGACCAGGGTCTTCAGGTATTCCAGGGACAGGCCGGTGGTCAGCCGGGTGGTTTCAGGGGCATTGGGGCCGGAGACATCGAGCTTCATGTAGGTCAGGCGCTGGGCCAGCGTCGGGTCGATGTTTTGCTGGGCCAGTTGCAACAATGACAGGGTGCTGCGGCGGGTACTGGGCACCGTCACATACTTGAACGGTGTACCCGGGCCCGCGTATTCGGACAGGTATTCGCGCTCCTGGCTGACCGTATCGGGCAGGTCCAGTTGCACCGACCAGGTGTGTTCAAGCTGGAAGTCTTCGCGCAGGCGTTGGTCCAGGCGGCGCTGGCCGAAGTCGTCGAAGGGTTCCAGCTCGCGCTCGAGCAGTCGCTGCGAGCGATGCAGGGCGCTGATCTGCGCGTGTATCAGGTGCTTGAGCGCCAGGCGTTCATCTGCCGGCAACTGGCTCAACTCCCCAGGCAGTGCCCCGGCCAGGGTGCTGCTGCGTTGTTGCTCGAGCAGTTGTCCATACGCCAGTTCCCGCGCCGGGCACACCGGGGTTTGCAGGGTAAACAGGGTTTGCTCTTTGAGTCTGTCCAGGCCTTCGGTTCGCTCCTGGCCGAACGGAGGCACCGGGAAGAGGGAGATCAGCGCATACGCCTGTTGTTCGCTGGCGTACAGCTGCTGTTGCAACGAGTATTCAATCGGGTCGCCGGTGAGCAGCGACAATTGCAGGGTGACGTCCTGCGCTTCGCTCGACAGCTTGAACAGCGAGTGTTCCAGGGCTTGGCGGGATTCGAAACGCTGCAGGCCCCCTGCATTGCCGGGCCAGTACAGCAACAGGCTGTGGGGCGCCGAAGAGGTCAGCGCGCTGGTCTGGGTGATGAGCAACAGGCCTGTCAGTTCCTCGGAACCTTCCCTTGGGTCACGGCTGGAGAGGATCAGGCGGGTCACCGCGACAGCCGGGCGGCGTTCCGGGGCCGCGGGGTGTTCCGTGACGGCCAGGAGCAGGCCGTGTTCTTCATCGCTGATTTGCTGGAGCGCATGCTGGATGGCGCCCTCGGCGCGCAGGGCGGCGAGCCGCGCCTGGTAGAGCGCGTCATAGTCCGGATTGGGTTTTTGCCGCAGCTCAAGTTGATCGAGGGCAGCTTTTTTGGCCAGCAGGCCGCTGGCGGCATCATTGCCGGCCTGCTCTGCGTCTTTCAGCGCTTGCATCAAACCCTTCAACTGCACCAGCCGGGCGGTTTGCTCAGGGCCATCGCCCAGGAAGCGTTCCAGTGCGCTGCGTTGCAGCCTGATCGCGGCCCAGCGCTGGCCCAGGGCAATGTCGGCGCTGAGGTGGCCGAAGGGCAAGGCAGGAGGCAGGTCGTCAGCGTCCGGGCCGGGCGTAGCTGCCGGTTGATGCGGTGCGATAAGCATCGGGATTTCCCGGCGCTGGCTGTCCAGGCGGTCGGCATCATCCAGGGCATGGCTGGCGTAACGGGCCAGGTCACTGCCATTGCGATGACGGTTGCGCAGGCTTTCCAGCTGAGCCGCGTGCAGGTGCGACAGCAGGTCCAGAATGCCGTGCTCCAGGGGTTCGGTGCGCGAGCTGTATTCGACGGTGACAGCGTCAGCCGCGACGTCCGGCGGGATCAGTTGCTGATGCGCTGCGACCAGCCACTGTTCCATGTCGCGGCGTTGGCTGAAGACCATCACGCCGGGTTGCCGGCAGGGCAGGTACAGGGTTTGTGTCAACAGCGGCTCCTGGCCCACGGAGATGACCCAGGCGCCAGCCAATTTGACCTTGCTCTGGTCGGGCAGCAGCAACGCCAGCTGGCAGGTCTCGACGGGGCGTACGCCATTGGGGGTGGTGACCGGGTTGAGCACTGTCTGCAACGAGATCAGTTGTTGGGCACCCAGCCTTCCCTGGGCATAGGCCGATTGCCCGCAGGCCTCGAAATGCTGGCAGTACAGTTGTGCCGCCCGCTCGCGACGGGACAACGGCGTACCCGGCGCCCGGGTACTCCAATAGTTTTCCCAGCGGGCGCTGAGCAGTTTCCCCAGGCCCAGTGCCTGGAGCCGCTTGAGCAATTGCACGGGCGTGAGGGCTGACAGGCGGTGGGACGCCAGGCCGACCACGGTGCTGCGGGCATCCAGGGTGGGGGAGATGTCTGGAAACTGGCAGATAAAGCCCCAGGCATCCGCCAGGCTGACGAAGTGCTCGTCGTGATCTTCGGTCTTGAGAAAACCCAGGCCGACCGGTGTGGCGCCCAGTTGCCAATGCTCTGTGAGCAGTTGTTCGATGGAGTCGCGCACGCCGGGTGCCTGGGCAATCAGTTGATGCAGCTCCTGTTGGCTGTCGCGCCAGCGCGCTGAGGCTTGCAGGGACAGGCTCTGGTCCTGGAGGCGGGCCTGGCCTGGAAGCGACGGTGAGGCGAAGTCGCTCAGGGTGGCAGACGGGGGAAGTAGGGTGAGGTCACTCATGATGGTGTGTTCATGCTCTGGTGAGACCGGGCTTGCCGGTGAATGCACCATTAAAGAGGCGGGGCCAGGGCGTGAGGTGATAGATAGATACGCGGATGACCGTTGGGCGCCCTTCATCAAACTGTCACTGAACTGTGGCAGCGCGCTTGTACAAAGTTCATCAGACTCGCGCTCTACTGGGGTTCTGCGTTTCGGTGTTTTTCATGCGCGTGTTGTTTTTCATGGCCGCTCTGTTATTCGGCCTGCCGTCCTTTGCGGCTTCTCGATGTGATGTGAATGTCCCGACTGAACGGGTTGATCTGGAACAGGTGAGCCTGGCCTACCAGAGCATTGGTCGTGCCTCCGACCCGGCCTTGCTGCTGGTGATGGGCCTGGGCGGGCAGTTGATCCACTGGCCGGACGAAGTGGTGGTGGCCCTGTGTGAGCAGGGCTTTCGGGTGATTCGTTATGACAACCGTGATGTGGGGCTGTCCACCTGGCGCCAGGCACCGGCCAGCGCCAACCTGACCTTCGAAGTGCTGCGCTACAAGCTCGGTCTGCCGGTGGCGGCGCCCTACACCCTGACCGACATGGCGGACGACGCACTGGGCTTGATGGACGGCTTGCACATCCAGCAATTCCACGTGCTGGGCGCGAGCATGGGCGGCATGATCGCCCAGCACCTGGCGGCCATGGCGCCGCAACGGGTGGAAAGCCTGACGCTGATCATGACCAGCTCCGGCGCCGAAGGCCTGCCGGCACCGAGTGCGGCGCTGGTGCAACTGTTGTCGCGCCGCAGCGCGCCCAATCGTGAAGTGGCCCTGGAACAACAGGCCGACCTGCTGGCGGCGCTGGGCAGTCCTTATGTGAAGGATGACCGCAAGGTGCTGTTGCAGCAGGCGGCGCAGTCGTACGACCGGGCGTTCAACCCTGACGGTGTGAAGCGCCAGATCATGGCGATCCTTGCCGAACCGAGCCGGGTGCCGTTGCTCAATCAACTGCGGGTGCCGACGCTGGTGGTGCATGGCACGGCCGATCCGTTGTTGCCGGTGATGCATGGGGTGCACCTGGCGGCGCATATCCAGGGCAGCCAGTTGCGGCTGATTCCGGGGCTGGCCCATCGTTTCCAGGAGGCGTTCAAGGCGCCGTTGCTGGCGGCGGTCTTGCCCTACTTGCAAGAGCATCGGCAGGATGCGGCGCATTGGGCGCAGATCGACCCGGTGGTGCCTGCGAAGGTTTTGTAAGGGTTTGACGGGGTGTATCGTGGGACCTTTCCGGCGTTTAATGCCAGCGAGGTTGCCTAGTCATGAGTACTCCCCTGAAAATCGATTTCGTCAGCGACGTGTCGTGTCCCTGGTGCATCATTGGCCTGCGTGGCTTGACCGAGGCCCTGGACCAACTGGGTCCGGAGGTGCAGGCCGAGATTCATTTCCAGCCGTTTGAGCTGAACCCCAACATGGCTGCCGAAGGGCAGAACATTACCGAGCACATCACTGAAAAGTACGGTTCCACGGCTGAGCAGTCCCAGGCTAACCGGGCGCGGATTCGTGATATGGGTGCGGAGTTGGGTTTTGCGTTTCGTACTGATGGGCAGAGTCGTATCTACAACACGTTTGATGCCCATCGCCTGTTGCATTGGGCGGGGCTTGAGGGGTTGCAGTACAACCTCAAGGAAGCATTGTTCAAGGCGTATTTCACTGACCAGCAGGATCCGTCTGATCACGGGACGTTGGCGGGGATTGCCGAGGGTGTTGGGCTGGACCGTGTGCGGGCAGAGGAAATTCTGGCTTCGGACGAATATGCCGCCGAGGTGCGGGAGCAGGAGCAGTTGTGGGTGTCTCGCGGGGTGACTTCTGTGCCTACCATCGTGTTCAACGATCAGTACGCGGTGAGTGGTGGGCAGCCGGCTGAGGCGTTTGTCGGGGCGATTCGGCAGATTATCAGTGAGGCCAAGGGCTGAATGGGGGCTGTCAGATAAAAATCAAAAGCAGCCGACCTGAGTGTTAGAAGCAAAAGCAGAGCCGCTTTATGTGGGAGCGGGCTTGCTCGCGAAAAACCTGAGG
>NZ_JBSVWQ010000165.1:0-12529 GCF_054071215.1 Pseudomonas sp. SDO5522_S412
TGCGGAGTGTCAGTCAACAATGTATGAACTGACCCGGCGCATTCGCGAGCAAGCCCGCTCCCACACAAGCCCCCCTCCCACATAAGCCTTGCGCCCTGACATGCTTCTGGAGTTTTTACATGACGGCCCACGCCGACCTTTCGCCGACCCTCCAACTCGCTATCGACCTGATCCGCCGCCCGTCGGTGACGCCGGTCGACGCCGATTGCCAGAAGCTGATGATGCAGCGCCTGGGCGACACCGGTTTTGCGCTTGAGCCGATGCGCATCGAGGATGTGGATAACTTCTGGGCCACCCACGGCAAACACGAAGGCCCGGTATTGTGCTTCGCCGGCCACACCGACGTGGTGCCGACCGGCCCGGTCAAGGCCTGGCAGAACGACCCGTTCGACGCGCTGATCGATGAAAACGGCATGCTCTGTGGCCGTGGCGCAGCCGACATGAAAGGCAGCCTGGCGGCGATGCTGGTCGCTTCCGAGCGCTTCGTGACCGACTACCCGGACCACAAGGGTTCGGTCGCATTCCTGATCACCAGTGACGAAGAAGGCCCGGCGCACCACGGCACCAAGGCCGTGATCGAACGCCTGGCAGCCCGCAAGGAGCGCCTGGACTGGTGCATCGTCGGCGAACCGTCGAGCACCACCCTGGTGGGCGACGTGGTCAAGAACGGCCGTCGCGGCTCCCTCGGCGCCACCCTGACCGTGCGCGGCGTGCAAGGCCATGTGGCCTACCCGCACCTGGCGAAGAACCCGATCCACCTGGCCGCTCCGGCCCTGGCCGAACTGGCCGCCGAGCACTGGGACGATGGCAACACCTTCTTCCCGCCTACCAGCTTCCAGATTTCCAACCTCAACTCCGGCACCGGCGCCACCAACGTGATCCCGGGCGACCTGACGGCGGTGTTCAACTTCCGCTTCTCCACCGAGTCCACCGTCGAAGGCCTGCAGCAGCGGGTCGCGGCGATTCTCGACAAGCATCGCCTGGACTGGCATGTGGAGTGGGCACTGTCGGGCCTGCCGTTCCTCACCGAACCGGGCGCGTTGCTCGATGCGGTCTCCGCCAGCATCAAGGCCGTCACCGGTCGCGAGACCCAGGCGTCGACCAGCGGCGGCACCTCCGATGGGCGCTTCATCGCGACCCTCGGCACTCAGGTGGTGGAGCTGGGCCCGGTCAACGCGACGATCCATCAGGTCAACGAGCGCATCCTAGCCAGCGACCTCGATGTGCTGACCGAAATCTACTACCAGACCCTGATCAAGTTGCTCGCCTGATGCTCGCTTGCCCCATTTGCAGCGCACCGCTACAGGAAGTGGACAACGGTGTAGCCTGCCCGGCCGGGCACCGTTTCGACCGGGCGCGCCAGGGTTACCTGAACCTGTTGCCGGTGCAGCACAAGAACAGCCGTGACCCGGGCGACAACCTGGCGATGGTGGAAGCGCGCCGCGACTTTCTCAACGCCGGGCATTACGCCCCGGTGGCCAGGCGCCTGGCCGAACTGGCCGCTGAACGCAAACCCCAGCGCTGGCTCGACATCGGCTGTGGCGAGGGTTACTACACCGCACAGATCGCCGACGCCCTGCTGCGCGCCGATGGTTATGCCCTGGATATTTCCAGGGAAGCGGTCAAGCGCGCCTGCAAGCGCAACCCCACGGTGACCTGGTTGATCGCCAGCATGGCCCGGGTGCCGTTGGCCGATGCCAGTTGCCAGTTCCTGGCCAGCGTGTTCAGCCCACTGGACTGGCTGGAGGCCAAGCGCCTGCTCAGCCCGGGTGGTGGTTTGATGAAAGTCGGCCCGACCCGCGGCCACCTGATGGAGCTGCGTGAGCGTTTGTACGACGAAGTGCGCGAGTACACCGACGACAAGCACCTGGCGCTGGTGCCGCAGGGCATGAGCCTGCAACACAGCGAAACCCTGGAGTTCAAGCTCAACCTGGCCGACCCCAAGGATCGCGCCAACCTGCTGGCGATGACGCCCCACGGCTGGCGCGCGAGTGCCGAACGCCGGGCCCGGGTGATCGAAGCCGCCGAACCGCTGCTGGTCACTGTGTCGATGCGCTACGACTATTTCGTGCTTCAATAACCCATTATTTTTGTGGGCCTCGGGGCCCACACCGAATCCGCGAATGGATTTTCAAAATCCCGCAACGAGGAACATCCATGCGCCAACCTGATATCGAGATTTACCTCAAGGACGCCGACGTCGACCACAAGGCCATCGCCGCCTGGTTGGGCGCCGCCCTGGGCCCGTGCACCGACTGGGTCCAGCGCGGCCAGACCTACAAGTGCAAAGCCGGCAGCGTACCGGTCACCTGGCTGCCGAAAGCCGTAGGCAAATGGAACAGCCTGTACCTGGAAAGCGACCAGACCCCGTGGGAAGACGACATCGCCTGCGCCCGCGCAGCCTTTGCCGCGCTGAACGTCGAAGTGCGTTGCGCGCCGGGCAGCTGGGTAGAAGAAGAAGGTGAAGAAAGCGCGGATACCTGGATTCGTATCAGCGCAGACGGTGAAGAGCAGATCACCTGGAAAACAACCTGATCTAACGCTGTAAATCCAATCAAGAGTGTGGGAGTGGGCTTGCTCGCGAGGGAAGTGTTTCAGCCACCTGAGTATCAACTGCCACTCCGCTTTCGCGAGCAAGCCCGCTCCCACATGGGTTATCCGGTGTCGCTGCAATTGTTTACAGGCCCACCACATCCTCAGCCTGCAAGCCCTTCTCGCCCGTCACCACGGCGTATTCCACCTGCTGGCCTTCAGCCAATGAACGATGCCCTTCACCGCGAATGGCGCGGTAGTGCACAAACACATCCTTGCCATCTTCCCGCTGGATAAAGCCATAGCCCTTGGCGTCGTTGAACCACTTCACATTGCCGGTTTCGCGCGTTGCCATCTGTTTTGCTCCCACATGCTTTTTATAAGTACGTTTATTGTTGAGTCGTCGCAGTTGAACTGCCGAGTATAAGACAGGCTCAAAAAGCTTCAACTCAAGATTACTTCGCCGCTTTTTTGCCGATTTTCGGCTAATACTGCACACTAGCGCCCCGAGCACCTGCCCGGTTTTTTTCCCCACTCAAAGCAGAAGCCGTATGACCCGTTCTCCCTTTCGCCGTCTGGTATTTGGCACCTTGCGCCGGCTGTTGTACCTCTGGGTTCGCTCAGAGACGATCAACCAGTCGTCCCTTACCTTGAACCTCGACCGCAGTCGTCCGGTGTTTTACGTCCTGCAATCTCCATCCCTCACCGAATTGGCGGTGGTTGATACCGAATGTACCAAGGCCGGCCTGCCGCGCCCGGTGCTGCCGGTGTCAGTCGGCCCGCTGATGGAGCCGGCGGCCTTCTTCTACCTGACGCCCGACCCCGACTGGCTGGGGCGCCAGGACAAGCGTGGGGCCCCACCCACCCTGACCCGCCTGGTGGATGTGCTCACCGAACACGCCGAAGAGAATGCACAGATCATTCCAGTCAGCGTGTTCTGGGGCCAGTCGCCTGACAGCGAGTCCAGCCCCTGGAAACTGCTGTTCGCCGACAGCTGGGCCGTCACCGGCCGCCTGCGCCGGCTGCTGAGCATCCTGATCCTGGGCCGCAAGACCCGGGTGCAATTCTCCGCGCCCATCAACCTGCGTGAGTTGATCGAGCACAATAAAGGCCACGAACGCACCGTGCGCATGGCCCAGCGCATCCTGCGGGTGCACTTTCGCAACCTGAAAACCGCAGTGATCGGCCCCGACCTGTCCCACCGGCGCAACCTGGTGAAGGGCCTGGTGAACATGCCACTGGTACGCCAGGCGATCCTCGACGAGGCCGAACGCGAGAAAATCACCCCCGAGAAAGCCAAGGCCCAGGCTCTGCGCTATGGCAACGAGATCGCCTCGGACTACACCTACACCGCCATCCGTTTCCTCGAAGTGGTGCTGAGCTGGTTCTGGAACAAGATCTACGACGGCATCAAGGTCAACAACATCGAAGGTGTGCAAAAGGTCGCCCAGGGCTACGAGGTGATCTATGTACCGTGCCATCGCAGCCATATCGACTACCTGCTGCTCTCCTATCTCCTGTTCAAGAATGGCTTGACCCCGCCGCACATCGCCGCCGGGATCAACCTGAACATGCCGGTGATCGGCAGCCTGTTGCGCCGTGGCGGGGCGTTTTTCATGCGCCGTACTTTCAAGGGCAACCCGCTGTACACCTCGGTGTTCAACGAATACCTGCACACCTTGTTCACCAAGGGTTTCCCGGTGGAATACTTCGTCGAAGGCGGACGCTCGCGCACCGGGCGCATGCTGCAACCGAAGACCGGGATGCTGGCGATCACCCTGCGCAGCTTCCTGCGTTCCTCGCGCATGCCCATCGTGTTCGTGCCGGTGTACATCGGCTATGAGCGGGTGCTGGAAGGCCGCACTTACCTGGGCGAACTGCGCGGTGCGAGCAAGAAGAAAGAGTCGATTTTCGATATTTTCAAAGTGGTCGGCGCCCTCAAGCAGCGCTTTGGCCAGGTCGCCGTGAACTTCGGCGAACCGATCAAGCTGGCTGAATTCCTCGACAGCGAGCAGCCCGACTGGCGCTCCCAGGAGCTGGGCCCGAACTACAAGCCGGCGTGGCTCAACGAAACCACCAACCGCCTCGGAGAACGGGTGGCGCAACACTTGAACGAAGCGGCGGCGATCAATCCGGTGAACCTGGTGGCCCTCGCGCTGCTGTCCACCACCCGCCTGGCCCTGGACGAACAGGCGATGGCGCGCCAGCTGGATCTGTACCTGGCACTGCTGCGCAAGGTGCCCTACTCGCCCCACACCACCCTGCCGGAAGGCGACGGCCTGGCGCTGATCAAGCACGTCAAGGACATGCACCTGCTGTCGGAACAGAGCGATGCACTGGGCAAGATCCTCTACCTGGACGAGCAGAACGCCGTCCTGATGACCTACTACCGCAACAATGTGCTGCACATTTTTGCGCTGCCGGCGCTGCTGGCGAGTTTCTTCCAGAGCAGCTCGCGGATGAGCCGCGAACAGATCCTGCGCTATACCCGTGCGCTCTACCCGTACCTGCAATCGGAGCTGTTTATCCGCTGGTCCCTGGACGAGCTGGACGCGGTGGTCGACCAGTGGCTCGAAGCCTTCGTCGAACAAGGCCTGCTGCGTTTTGAAAACGACGTGTACCTGCGCCCGGCGCCGAGCTCACGGCAGTTTGTGCTGTTGACCCTGCTGTCCAAGAGCATCGCCCAGACCCTGCAACGCTTCTACATGGCGATCTCGCTGCTGCTCAACAGCGGCCAGAACAGCATCAGCGCCGAAGAGCTGGAAGACCTGTGCACGGTCATGGCCCAGCGCCTGTCGATCCTGCACGGCCTGAATGCCCCGGAGTTCTTCGACAAGAGCCTTTTCCGACATTTTATCCAGACCCTGCTGGAGCAAGATGTGCTGCGTCGCGACGAGGCCGGCAAACTGAGCTATCACCCGCTGCTGGGTGAGCTGGCCGAAGGTGCAGCCAAACGCGTATTGCCCGCGGAGATTCGTCTGTCGATTCGCCAGGTCGCACTGCATCGCAGCGAAGAGGCGCCAGACCAGCCTGTGGTACCCGAAGAAACACACTAGAGTGACCGAGGCGCCAGGGTGTTTCTGGCGCCGTTGACAAGGAGCTGCACCATGAAAAAAATCATCCTCCTGGGCCTGACCGCCCTGCTGGGAGCCTGCCAGACCATGAGCCCCGCGCCCAAAGCCAGCCTCGATGGCGAAGTGTTCTACCTGCAACGCATCGCCCTGCCGCCCGCCGCCACCTTGAGTGTGACCCTGCAGGATGTGTCCTTGATGGATGCCCCGGCCGTGACCCTGGCCGAGCAGAAAGGCCCGGTGAAAGGCCAGGTGCCGCTGCCCTTTCATCTGAGCTACGACCCGACCCAGGTCAAGCCTGGCCACAGTTACTCAGTGAGCGCTCGCATCGAACTGGAGGGCAAGCTACTGTTTATCACCACCGAACGGCACTCCGTGCAGTTGAACGGCCAGGACCCACAACCGCTGCGCCTGCGCGTGGATGCGGTTGCACACTGATTAAAATATCGAACATAAGGAAGCGCCCATGCTCCGTAACTCCCTTCGCCTCACTGCCCTGTGCGCCGGCTTGCTGCTCGGTGCCAACGCCATGGCCTTGTCCCTCGGCAGCCTGTCCCAGGGCGACGCCACCGGCGGCCTCAAGGATGCACTGACCCAAGGCGCACAGATTGCCGTGAAACAACTGGGTGTGCCCGGTGGTTTCAGCAACAACCCCGAAGTGAAGATCGGCCTGCCGGGCAAGTTGGGCAAAGTCGCTGACAAGTTGAAAATGTTCGGCATGGGTGACCAGGTCACGCAACTTGAAACCAGCATGAACAAGGCGGCCGAGTCTGCTGTCACCCAGGCCCAGCCGATCCTGGTAAACGCGGTGAAAAACATGAGCGTGACCGATGCCAAGGGCATCCTCACCGGCGGCCAGGACTCGGCCACCCAGTACCTGAACAAAAGCAGCCGTGACGAGATCCGGGCCAAGTTCCTGCCGATCGTCAAGGCCGCTACCGACAAGGTCGGCGTGGCCCAGCAGTACAACGCGCTCGCCGGCAAGGCCGCCACCTTTGGCGCCATTGATGCCAAGAGCGCCAATGTCGAAAGCTACGTGACCGAACAGGCGCTGGACGGGCTGTTCAAGATGATCGCCCAGCAGGAAGAAACCATTCGCAAGAACCCGGCGGCGGCTGCCACCAGCTTGGCCAAGAAGGTGTTCGGCGCGCTGTAGACCATACCCGGCAACTAAAAACGCCCTGAACTATTCAGGGCGTTTTTTTTAATAGCGGCACTTGCAAGGCAAATCACTACCCACGGCATTGCTGTTGCTGCTGTTGGTGATGTTGTTTTCGGTTTTGATATTAATGTTGATCTCGGGCTGGCCATTGCCATTGGACCGACCGAAATTCGGCCCTATTCCAAATACAGCCCCCAACAGGTGCAGTGGTGAAACCAGTATTGGAAAAATCATACGCACTCCTCGATATTTAGGGTCAAAAGCCCCCTCTGAGTGGCAAGGCAGCCCGAGTGGTTCCCGGGCTACCTCGAATCAGCGGCTATCGATGGATCGGAAAGAGTGCCGATGACCTCTGGTAGGGTTGGTGGGCCTCATGCACCGGCGCCTGGTGATACGGCTTGGGCCGCGCAGGCAGGACAGGCCCCGTTGGCCGGGAGTGATGGCCGTGGTTGAAACCGGGCCGTCCATGGCCGGGCTTGTGCGGTCGCGCCGTATCAGCTTCTTTATTGGAACCAGGCAACAGATTGCCCAGCAGTGACCCCAGGAAAGCACCTTTGAAAGCTGCCAGGGCAGACAAAATAAACATATGACACTCCATGAACTCATTGTTGTTCATCGGGACCGCACGCTTGCGGCCCCGACAACGACGTCTGTCAATCAGACAATTCTGAGTGGAGCACCACGGGCAAACGTTCCGTCGCCCAGGGTCGCAGTTTGCGTCTATGTGTGAATGACCAGAGGCATTTCCTTACAGGACACCCCTGCCACTCGCAGCCTTACACCGCCTCCTTGCGCACCCGAAACCACGCCGCATACAGCGCGGGCAGGAACAACAGGGTCAATGCCGTCGCAACAATCAAGCCGCCCATGATCGCCACGGCCATCGGCCCGAAGAACACGCTGCGGGACAGCGGGATCATCGCCAGTACGGCCGCCAGCGCCGTCAGCACAATCGGCCGGAAGCGCCGCACGGTCGCCTCGATAATCGCCTGCCAGGGAGCCAGGCCGGCCTTGATGTCCTGCTCGATCTGGTCCACCAGGATCACCGAGTTACGCATGATCATCCCCGACAGCGCGATGGTCCCCAGCATCGCCACGAACCCAAAGGGCTGGCGGAACACCAGCAGGAACAGTGTCACCCCGATCAGGCCCAAGGGCGCCGTGAGAAACACCATCGCGGTGCGGGAGAAGCTGCGCAATTGCAGCATCAGCAAGGTCAGCACCACCACGATAAACAGCGGCACACCGGCCTTGACCGAGTTCTGCCCACGGGCGGAATCCTCGACCGTGCCGCCAACTTCCAGCAGGTAGCCGTCCGGCAGTTCAGCGCGCACGCCTTCGAGGGTCGGCAGGATCTGCTGCACCAGGGTGGCCGGTTGTTCCTTGCCGTAGATATCGGCGCGAACGGTCACGGTCGGCAGGCGATTACGGTGCCAGATGATGCCTTCCTCAAAGCCGTATTCCAGGGTCGCGATCTGCGACAGCGCCACGCTCTTGCCGTTGTCGGTCGGCACCGCCAGGCTTGGCAGCAGCGACAGCTCGGTGCGCTCATGCACCGTGCCGCGCAGCAGGATTTCGATCAACTCGTTGTCTTCGCGGTACTGGCTGACGCTGGAGCCCGTGAGGGAACTCTGGAGGAATTTCGACAGGTTGGCGGTGCTCACGCCGAGGGCACGGGCGCGGTCCTGGTCAACGTTGAGGTAGACGATCTTGCTCGGTTCTTCCCAGTCCAGGTGCACATTGACCACGTGGGTATTTTCGCGAACCTTGGCCGCCACTTTCCGCGCCAGGGCCCGGACTTCTTCGATGTGCTCGCCCGTTACCCGGAACTGCACGGGGTAGCCAACCGGCGGGCCGTTTTCAAGCCGCGTAACCCGCGAACGCAGGTCCGGGAATTGTTCGTTGAGGGTTTCGATCAGCCAGGTGCGCAAGCTTTCGCGCTCCTCGATGGTCTTGGCCAACACCACAAACTGGGCAAAGCTGGCGGCCGGCAGTTGCTGGTCCAGCGGCAGGTAGAAACGTGGCGAACCGGTACCGACATAGGCCACATAATTTTCAATACCTGCATGTTCCTTGAGCAAGGCTTCAAGGCGTTTGACCTGGTCAGCCGTATTGCTCAGGGACGCGCCTTCAGCCAGTTTCAGGTCGACCATCAGTTCCAGTCGCCCGGAAGCCGGGAAGAACTGCTGGGGCACAAAGCGGAACAGCGCCACCGAGCCGATAAACAGCAGCAAGGTCAGGACGATCACCGTCTTGCGCCGACGCACGCACCATTCCACCAGGCGTCTTACGCGCTGATAGAAGGGTGTGCCGTAGGGATCCGGCCCATCGGTGCCATGCTTGGCCGCATGAATTTTCGCCAGGTCCGGCAGGAGTTTTTCCCCCAGGTACGGCACGAACATCACGGCGGCGACCCACGAGGCCAGCAGCGCAATGGTCACCACCTGGAAGATCGAGCGGGTGTATTCACCGGTGCTCGATTGCGCCGTGGCAATCGGCAGGAAACCCGCGGCCGTGATCAGGGTGCCGGTGAGCATCGGGAAGGCTGTGCTGGTCCAGGCGAAACTGGCGGCCTTGAGCCGGTCGTACCCTTGCTCCATTTTGATCGCCATCATTTCCACGGCGATGATCGCATCGTCCACCAGCAAGCCCAGCGCCAGCACCAGCGCGCCGAGGGAGATTTTGTGCAGGCCGATGCCGAGGTAATACATGGTGGCAAACGTCATGGCCAACACCAGCGGAATCGCCAGGGCGACCACCATGCCGGTGCGCACGCCCAGAGAGAAAAAGCTCACCAGCAACACAATCGCCAGGGCCTCGGCGAGCACCTGGACGAATTCGCCGACACTGGTTTTTACCGCTGCCGGCTGGTCCGACACCTTGCGCAGTTCCATACCGGCAGGAAGGTTCTTCTGCAGGCGTGCGAATTCGCCTTCCAGGGCCTTGCCCAGCACCAGGATGTCGCCACCATCACGCATGGCCACGGCCAACCCGATGGCGTCGACGCCCATGTAGCGCATGCGCGGTGCCGGTGGATCGTTGAAGCCACGATGAATCTCGGCCACGTCACCGATACGGAACGTACGATCACCGACGCGGATCGGGAAGTCGCGAATCTCCTTAACGGTCTTGAAGTTGCCGGACACCCTTAACTGCACGCGCTCGCTTGGGGTTTCAAAGAAGCCGGCGGTGGACACCGCATTCTGTTCCTGCAACGCCTGCTGCACGGCCGCCAGCGGCAGGCCGAGGGTGGCGAGCTTGAGGTTGGACAGCTCGATCCAGATCTTCTCGTCCTGCAAGCCCAGCAGTTCGACCTTGCCGACATCCGGCACCCGTTGCAGCTGAATCTGGATGCGGTCGGCGTAGTCCTTGAGCACGGCGTAGTCAAAGCCATCGCCGGTCAGGGCGTAGATATTGCCGAAGGTGGTACCGAATTCATCGTTGAAAAACGGGCCCTGGATATCCGGTGGCAGGGTCTGGCGAATATCGCTGATTTTCTTGCGCACCTGGTACCAGAGGTCCGGGATCTCTGCGGAGTGCATCGAGTCCCGGGCCATGAAGGTGACCTGGGATTCACCGGGTCGCGAGAAGGAGACGATGCGCTCGTAGTCGCCGGTCTCCATCAATTTCTTTTCAATACGCTCGGTGACCTGGCGCGACACTTCCTGGGCCGTAGCGCCTGGCCAGTTGGTCTTGATCACCATGGCCTTGAAGGTAAACGGCGGGTCTTCGCTTTGTCCCAGCTTGGTGTAGGACAAGGTGCCGACCACTGCCAGCAGGATCATCAGGAACAGTACGATCTGGCGATTACGCAACGCCCATTCGGAAAGATTGAAACCCATCGGGGACTACTCCTTGGCCGCCAGACTTACCACTCGATTGGCGCGATCCACCGGGCGCACTTGCTGGCCCTCATGGAGTACATGCACACCGGCGGCGATCACCCAATCAGTGGGGTTCAAGCCTTCCAGCACCGGCACGGTTTTCTCGCCAAAGGCGCCGATCCGCACCGGTGTGCGCTTGAGGGTATTGTCGGGCTGCACCACCCAGACGTAGGACGCGCCGTTCTCCGCGCTCAGGGCAGACAGCGGCACCGCCAGGGGAATCACCCCGTCAGCCTGGATGAAGACGCGAGCGCTCTGCCCCAGTTCCGCAGGCACTTTGCCGCCGGTAAACGCGACGCGGGCGGCGAAGGTTCGCGACTTTGGATCGGCAGCCGGCGACAGTTCGCGGATGCGGCCGTTGAAGCGCTGGTCGGGCTGGCTCCACAGTTCCACGGACACCGGCTGGCCAATCTTGAAACGCCCGAAGCTTTGCTCCGGCAGGCTGATCAACACCTCCCGCTCGCCATCGGTGGCCAGGGTGAATACGGTCTGGCCGGCCGACACCACCTGGCCGACTTCCACTGCACGCTTGGCGACCACGCCATCCTGGGGTGCGCGCAACACGGCGTAACCGGCCTGGTTATTGGCCACGTCGAATTCGGCCTTGATCTGCTTGAGGCGTGCTTCACCGGAGCGGTAGAGGTTTTCGGAGTTGTCGTACTGGGAGCGGCTGACCATCTGACGGTCCATCAGGGTCTTGTAGCGGTCACGCTCGGCGCGTACCAGGCTCAGGTTGGCGTCGGCAGCGGCGACCTGGGCGCGGGTGGCTTCCAGTTGTAGGCGTACGTCCTGAGGGTCGAGTTCGGCCAGGGGCTGGTTGGCCTTGACGCGCTCGCCCTCCTCCACCAGTCGTCGGCTGACTTTGCCGCCAATGCGAAAGGCCAGGTCGGGTTCATAGCGTGCACGCACCTCGCCCGGGTAGCTGTCGGAAGCCTGCGCCGAAGGCTCTGGCTGAACCACCATGGCCGGGCGGACGGTGGTTTGCGCCGCTTCTTCATGGCCACAGGCAGCCAACAGGAATAACAAGCTGGCAGGCAACGCGAGTGGCAGGAAATAGCTGCGCATGCTGAAGGACCTTTCGCTAATGGTGCTAGGAATAATTATACTGGCCAGTATGTTATTAATACCAAACTCACCAGTCCAGTAATAAAGTGAAAATGTCCGACAATCCTGTGAACACCAATAGCCCCGGGCGTCCCAAGGACATGGCAAAACGCCAGGCGATTCTTGATGCGGCGAAGATCCTGTTTTTGAGTAATGGATATGCCAGTACCAGCATGGATGCCGTGGCAGTGGAGGCCGGGGTGTCGAAGCTGACGGTGTACAGCCATTTCACCGACAAGGAGACGCTGTTCTCGGCAGCGGTGGTTGCCAAGTGCGAAGAGCAGTTACCGGTGATGTATTTCGAGCTGCCCGAGGGTATGCCGGTGGAGAAGGTGCTGCTCAATATCGCCCGCGGGTTTCATGTGCTGATCAATAGCGAGGAGTCGGTGAACCTGCATCGGTTGATGATGACTTCGGGGAGTCAGGATCCGAAGTTGTCGCAAATCTTTTTCGAGGCTGGGCCGATGCGTATGTTGCAGGGGATGGAGCGGCTGCTCGGTAAGATCGACCAGAGTGGCGCATTGCGTATTGCCAAGCCGTTCACCGCGGCGGAGCATTTTTTTTGCTTGCTCAAGGGGACGGCGAATTTTTGTTTGTTGTATGGGTGTGGGGGGCAACTGAGCGCTGAGGCGGCCGAGGAGCATGTGCAGGAAGTGGTTGGTTTGTTCATGCGGGCTTATCGGGCTTTTTGAACTGAGTACATATCCGTTTTTTGGGTCAGGGCCGCTTATGGTTCCGCTCTTACAGCGGCTCACTTTTGAACAGCGCAAAAGTAA
>NZ_JBSVWQ010000166.1:0-12527 GCF_054071215.1 Pseudomonas sp. SDO5522_S412
ATAGAAATGTCGACTGATCCACCGCCTTCGCGAGCAAGCCCGCTCCCACACTGGTTTTGCGGTGCTTTACAGGTTGGGTGTCCTCAACCTTTGCCTTTGGTCCTGGTCATATTCGGCCCACCACTCTTCTCCAGATGCTGAATGATGATCCCCGCCACATCCTTGCCGGTGGTGGTCTCAATTCCTTCCAGGCCCGGTGACGAGTTCACCTCCATCACCAGCGGCCCGTGGTTGGAGCGCAATATATCCACACCCGCCACGCTCAACCCCATGACCTTGGCTGCCCGCAGTGCGGTCATGCGTTCTTCCGGGGTGATCTTGATCAGGCTGGCACTGCCGCCACGGTGCAGGTTGGACCGAAACTCACCCGGCTTGGCCTGGCGCTTCATCGCGGCAATCACCTTGTCGCCCACCACGAAGCAGCGGATATCCGCACCGCCGGCTTCCTTGATGTACTCCTGCACCATGATGTTCTGCTTGAGGCCCATGAACGCCTCGATCACCGACTCGGCCGCAGTCGCGGTTTCACACAGCACCACGCCGATGCCCTGGGTGCCTTCCAGCACCTTGATCACCAGCGGCGCGCCGTTGACCATCTCGATCAGGTCGGGAATGTCATCCGGGGAGTGCGCAAAGCCGGTGACCGGCAAGCCAATGCCACGGCGCGATAGCAACTGCAGCGAGCGCAGCTTGTCCCGCGAACGGGCGATAGCCACCGATTCATTGAGGGGAGACACCCCCATCATTTCAAACTGGCGCAGTACCGCGCAGCCATAGAACGTCACGGAAGCACCGATACGCGGGATCACCGCATCGAAGCCTTCCAGCGGTTTGCCCCGGTAGTGGATCTGCGGCTTATGACTGGCAATGTTCATATAGGCGCGCAACGTATCGATCACCACCATCTCATGGCCACGTTCGGTGCCGGCCTCGACCAGGCGACGGGTGGAATACAGACGCGGGTTACGCGACAGCACAGCGATCTTCATGCAGCACCTGTGGCAGAGGTAGTAGAGACCGGGAACACCGGCTTGTCTTGAACGTATTTGACGCCGGGACTGACCACCAGTTGGCCGTCAATCAGGGCCTTGGAGCCCAGCAACAGGCGGTAACGCATGGCCTTGCGGCAGGCGAGGGTGAATTCCACCCGCCATACCCGATCGCCCAGGGCCAGGGTGGTGCTGATCACATACCGCACCTGGGCCTGGCCGTTGGAGCTTTTAATGGTTTTCATCGCCACCAGCGGTGCTTCGCAGCGCCGGTGACGCAGTTGCACCACGCTGCCCAGGTGCGCGGTGAAGCGCACCCACTTTGCACCGTCGCGCTCAAATGGCTCGATCTCGGTGGCATGCAGGCTTGAGGTACTGGCGCCGGTGTCGATCTTGGCGCGCAGGCCTGCCACTCCCAAGTCGGGAAGTGCCACCCACTCACGCAGACCCACAACGGTCAAATGGTCAAATGTCTTCAATATGAATAACCGGCAATTAATTCGCCCAAGCGGCGGGTGATACCTCGGCCAGGGCTTTGAATGCAGGCTTGGCGAACCAGTAGCCCTGCATCAGAAATATTCCACAGTCGGCGAGAAAGTCCCGCTCGCCGGCACTTTCGATGCCCTCGGCGATGACAGTAACGCCCAACTGCTCACAGATTGTGACAATCCCCCGGACGATCACCTGACGGACACGATCACGGTCGACATCGCGGATCAGCGCCATGTCGAGTTTGATCAGGTCAGGTTGGAAATCGGCCAGCAGATTCAGCCCCGAATAGCCCGCCCCGAAATCGTCGATGGCGGTCTTGAAGCCGAATTCGCGGTATTCACGCAGAATATTCGTCAAATGGCGATAGTTATCTACATGCTCGCTTTCCAGGGTCTCGAAAATCAGCCGATCCAACGGAAAATTATGCGCGCGGGCCGCCTCCAGGGTGCTGCGGATGCACAGTTCTGGTCGATAGACCGCATTGGGCATGAAGTTGATTGAAAGGTGCGTCTGCATGTTGAGTGTCGAAGCGGTGGCGATCGCGCGGGTGCGGCATTGCTGGTCGAAACGGTAGCGATTGCTGTCGTTGACCTGATCCAGCACCGACATCGCGCCCTCACCATTCACGCCGCGCACCAAGGCTTCATGGGCAAAGATCGACTGGTTACGCAGGTCCACGATAGGCTGATACGCAAAGGCGAACTCAAAGCCCAGCGGCTCACTTTGCTGGCAGCCCGCACAGGCTTGTTTGGGCGAGGTCAGTGAAATGGGAAAGTCGGTCACACGTTAACCTCGCGAAAACAGGATGCTACCTGGCGTATCTTAGGTGAGCTCAAGGGTTTATGCGTTGAAGGGTTTCAACGGTAAAGTTGCGACATTTTTCAGAGCGAGGAATTCAAGTGGCTCAGAAGCAGGAAGAGGAAGAAAAAGTCCGTTTGGACAAGTGGTTGTGGGCGGCGCGTTTCTTCAAGACCCGTGCCTTGGCCAAGGCGGCGATCGAGAGTGGCAAGGTGCATTGGCGCGGCGAGCGTTGCAAGCCCGGCAAGGAGCCACGCATCGGCGATGAGTTTCAGATCCGTGCCGGGTTTGATGAACGAACCGTCGTGGTCCAGGCGCTTTCAATTGTGCGAAGGGGCGCTCCCGAGGCGCAGGCGTTGTATACCGAGACCGAAGCCAGCATCGCCAAGCGCGAAAACGCGGCGGCCATGCGCAAGGCCGGCTCCCTGGGCATGACCACCGACGGCAAGCCAAGCAAGAAGCAGCGGCGCGACCTGTTCAAGTTTCGCGGCAGTGGCAATGATGATTAATCGGCAGACCGCAGGAGCCAGGTCGGCTCCTGCTATTTCAACTCAAACGCTGCGAATCACGCTCAAGCGATTAACCAGCGGTACTCGCCGAAACAACTCAAACACCGGGCTCGTCACTCGCACCAGCCCCCGCGAAACCTTCGCTGCAAAGGGCGTGTAGTAACCCCAGCCCAACGCCAACAGCGCCAGCAACACCCCACCGATATAATCGTCCTGCCCCCAATGCGCACCGGCCACCAGCCGCGGCATCATGAACAGCAGCGCCAAGCCCCAGATCACCAGCACCTGCCCGATCCGCTTGGCAAACACGGTCATGAACATCCCCCAGATCAGCAATACCGATGCATGATCCCCCGGGAAGCTCTGGCTGGAGCGGTCCTTCAACTCCCATGTCTTCTCCAGGCCCGGGAAATAGTCGCTCATCTGAATCGCGCCGCTGATCACCATCGACGGGCTATGGTGTTGCCAGCCCATTTGCGCCGCCAGCTTGGAAAACAGCATGCGGATAAACAGCAACAGCAGCAAAATGCCCAGGAAGCCGAAAAACGCCTGGCGCACTTCAATCGCCTTGAACACCCAGTCGCCACGGATCAACAGCGTCAGCAGAATCACCCCGACCACCGCGTCAAACGGCCGCAAACTGGCCACCGCCCACACATGCAGCCACGCGGAGCTGCTTGCCAGCGGGTCATTGAGCAGATGAAACAGCCACTCGTCGAAAACCGTGCAGAGCGCCTGGCCCGCCGGCCAGAGCCAAAAACACAGCAGCCCCACAGCGAGTAAATTACACAGGGCCAATCGACCGAGGTCCCACCTGGCTTGGAACAAACCCGGATTGTTCATAAACTGTTTCCTCTTAGCTTTAAAGCGCTTCGTTTTCCCGCAGAAGGCCGCACCAAAACGGTGCTAAAGCGTGTAATTCTATAAACCTTGTCATCTTTTTGTCATCAATTCAGATACCCAGACCTATGACTGATCTACCGGATACCGACTTCACCCAACGCTTCATCTTCGACGACAGCGACGCCCGCGGCGAACTGGTCGCCCTAGAGCGCAGCTATGCCGAAGTCCTCGCCAAGCACCCCTATCCGGAGCCGGTCGCGCAATTGCTCGGCGAACTGATGGCGGCTGCCTCGCTGCTGGTGGGCACCCTGAAGTTCGATGGCTTGCTGATCCTGCAGGCCCGTTCCGAAGGCCCGATCCCGCTGCTGATGATCGAATGCTCCAGCGAGCGCGAAATCCGTGGGCTGGCCCGCTACGACGCGGACCGCATCGCCCCCGATGCGACCCTGGCTGACCTGATGCCAGACGGCGTGCTGGCCCTGACCGTCGACCCGACGGTAGGCCAGCGTTACCAGGGTATCGTCGACCTCGACGGCGAAACCCTGTCCGACTGCTTCACCAATTATTTCGTGATGTCCCAGCAAGTGGGCACCCGCTTCTGGCTCAACGCCGACGGCAAGCGCGCCCGTGGCCTGCTGCTGCAACAACTGCCGGCCGACCGCATCAAGGACGAAGAAGACCGCGCCGACAGCTGGGCCCACATCACCGCCCTGGCAGGCACCCTGAAAGCCGAAGAGTTGCTGGGCCTGGATAACGAAACCATCCTGCACCGCCTCTACCACGAAGAGGCCGTGCGCCTGTTCGACGTGCAGTCCCTGCGCTTCCACTGCAGCTGCTCCCGCGAACGCTCGGCCACTGCCCTGGTCAGCCTGGGCCTGGAAGATGCGCAGGACCTGGTGGTGGAACACGGTGGCAACATCGAGATCGACTGCCAGTTCTGTAACCAGCGCTACCTGTTCGACGCCGCCGATATTGCTCAATTATTCGCCGGCGCGGGCGTAGACACCCCTTCAGGCACCCGCCACTAAAACGTTTAAGCACAGGTAAATCACCTGACAAACGCCGGATTTCCGCCGTTCTGACCGGAGGGCCCTACTCTTTTTGGGCTTTTCTGGCATAATCCGGCCCACTTTTTTCGCGGTAGTAGTGCGCAACTTTCTACTACAAAACGTTTGGAGCACTCGGCCACTGGCCGACGGGGAACCTCATGACGCAAGCCAATAACGCCGTATACACCGATCTGAGTGTTGACGATCTGGTCAAAGAAGCCCTGCAGCGCGGTGAAGGCGTGCTTGCCGATACCGGTGCGCTGGTCGTAGAAACCGGTCACCGTACCGGCCGTTCGCCAGTCGACCGCTTCATCGTTGAAGAGCCTTCCACCCAGGCTGCCATTGCCTGGGGCCCGATCAACCGCAAGTTCCCGGCCGACAAGTTCGATGCCCTGTGGGCTCGCGTCGAGGCATTCAACAACGCGCAAGAGCATTTCGTTTCCCACGTTCACGTAGGGGCTGCAGAAGACCACTACCTGGCCGTGAAAATGACCACCCAGACTGCCTGGCAGAACCTGTTCGGTCGTTGCCTGTTCATCAACCCGGCCCAGTACAACCCGGCCGGTCGTGAAGAGTGGCAAGTGCTCAACGTGGCCAACTTCGAATGCGTGCCAGAGCGTGACGGCACCAACTCCGACGGTTGCGTGATCCTCAACTTCGCCCAGAAAAAAGTCCTGATCGCCGGCATGCGTTACGCCGGTGAGATGAAAAAAGCCATGTTCTCGGTGCAGAACTTCCTGCTGCCGGCCTCCGACGTGCTGCCGATGCACTGCGCAGCCAACATCGGCGAAGCCGGCGACGTGACCCTGTTCTTCGGTCTGTCGGGCACCGGTAAAACCACCCTGTCCGCCGACGAAAGCCGCTACCTGATCGGCGACGACGAACACGGCTGGGGCGAAGGTGTGGTGTTCAACATCGAAGGCGGTTGCTATGCCAAGTGCATCGACCTGTCCGAGAAGAACGAGCCGGTGATCTGGAAAGCCATCAAGCACGGCACCGTGCTCGAAAACGTGGTGATCGACGATGCCAAGCACGCCGACTACACCAACGTCAGCCTGACCCAGAACAGCCGCGCCGCCTACCCGCTGGAGCACGTGGCCAAGCGTTCCGAGAAAAACCTCGGTGGCGAGCCAAACGCTGTGATCTTCCTGACCTGCGACCTGACCGGCGTACTGCCGCCCGTGTCGATCCTCAGCGAAGAACAAGCGGCCTACCACTTCCTGTCCGGCTACACCGCTCTGGTGGGCTCGACCGAAATGGGTTCGGGCGGCGGCATCAAGTCGACCTTCTCCACCTGCTTCGGCGCGCCATTCTTCCCACGCCCGGCTGGTGAATACGCAGAACTGCTGATCAAGCGCGTGCGCGGCTTCGGCTCCAAGGTCTACCTGGTCAACACCGGCTGGACCGGCGGCGGCTACGGCGTTGGCAAGCGCTTCAACATCCCGACCACCCGTGGCGTGATTGCAGCGATCCAGAGCGGTGCGTTGATTGGTGCCGAGACCGAGCACCTGGACACCATCAACCTGGACGTGCCATTGGCTGTACCGGGCGTCGAGACTGGCCTGTTGAACCCACGTAACACCTGGGCTGACAAGGCTGCCTACGATGAAGCGGCGAAAGCGCTGGCGGGTCTGTTCATCGAGAACTTCAAGAAGTTTGAAGTGAGCGATGCGATCAAGGCTGCGGGTCCGAAGTTGTAAGATTCGGCCGTTGTGAAAAAGCCGCCCCTAGTGGGCGGCTTTTTTGTGGGCGAAGGATCAGTCGACGAGGTGCAGAACCACGGCTCCCACTAACACCAGCACCACACCGGTCACTTGCACCGCTGACAGCCGCTCCTTGAAAAACACAAACCCCAGAATCGCGGCGATCCCACCGGACAGGGTGCTGATCACCGTCACCACGGAAACCGACCCCGCCATTGCGCCCCACGAGAACGCCGAGAACCCACCCAGGTTCATCAGGCTCGCGCTGGTCAGCGTTGCGCAGTTTTTCAGCGGTGGGATTTTCAGGCCGTCTTTGATCTTAAGCACCATCAACACCAGGACGCACAGGCCAACCAAATACCCAAGCCAAAGCATCGTGACCGGGCCAAGCGTCGGCAGGGTGTAGCGGCCCTGCACCCAAAAGCTTGTGCCGTAGAGCAACGCTGCGAGCATCGCGTAGGCGATTGAGCGGCTGGAACTGTTGTGAGGGACGCCATTGTCCTTGTGAATGCTGGACAGGATCACGCCAATTACGCAGAGAGCGATGCAGCCGAGTTGGATCAGGCTGATGTGTTCGCCGCTGGCCCATGACAGCAAAGTAGTCACGACACCGTAGGACGTCACCAGCGGCGCGACAATCGCCGCTTTGCCCAGCGAGAACGCCTTGGACAGCGCAAGGGCGCCGGAGACGGTCAGCAGGGCTGCTGCGGCTCCCAGGAGCCACACACTCAAAGGCGCCGCGAGGGATTTGACGAGGAAGGCCGGGAATATGACCAGCAGCAGGGTCATGATCAGGAAGCCCAGCGCCTGGCCGAAGTACACCGCGCGTTTGACGCCGACAGCTCGGGCGTTGAGGCCCACGAGGAAGTCCGTGCCGCCCCAGAGCAGGGCGGCCAGCAGGCCCATTAGTACGTCCATGTAAGGTCCTTGGTTGTAGGTGCGAGCTTGCTCGCGAAGGTCGTTAACGATAATGCGGGCTTTCAGGGGGAACGCGGCGCTCTCAGGTTTTTCGCGAGCAAGCTCGCTCCTACAGGTTTTCCAGGGTTTGCGTGTCCCAGCGTTGGGCCTTGATAGCCAGGTAAAGCATGCCGATGGTCAGCGGGATTTTGTCGCCGCGGCCTTTGGCTCTGTGCTTCAGGAAGACATCGAAGACGGGAGGTTGGAAATAACGATAAGCGTCGTAGTCGTTCAAGTCGACAGCGAAGTCTTGCTCCAGAGCTTCCATCAATTGATTGGCTTCGGTGCCGTCGCAGCCCAGTTCGAGGTTGATGGCGGTTTCAAGGCGCAACGTCTTATGTTCGGGCAGGCCAATTTCTTCATGCAGCAGTTGCAGGAGCTGCTGCATCGCGATGTCTTCGGGGAAGTTGGGGGCCAGGTTCATGGTGGTTACGCGAGAGTGGGTGGAGGCGACCGACTTTATCGATGGCACCGCGATCCTTCAAACGAAACTGGTCAAATGTGGGAGGCGGGCTTGCCCGCGATGGCGGTGTTTCAGTGGTAAAGGTGTTGTCTGACACTCCGCTATCGCAGGCAAGCCAGCTCCCACATTTGATCGTTCCCACGCTCCGCGTGGGAATGCATCCCGTGACGCTCCGCGTCACCAGTGTTCATGGCTTGGGTCGTGCGCGGATGACGGGACGCGGAGCGTCCCTGGCGGCATTCCCACGCGGAGCGTAGGGAACGATCGGGGCTAGCGCGGGGTGCTGATACACCGCTCGAAAATCGCCTCCAACCCCCGATAATCACACGCCACCGCATCAATGTTCGCCGGTATCCACGCTGCGTTCTTCACCAGCCACCAGTTCACTGAAAACCCGGCATTCACGATGATCTGCTCGAACAGAATCCGCTGCGCCCGGCCATTCCCTTCGCGAAACGGGTGGATCACGTTGAGGTCGCCATAGGCCTCGGCAATTTGCGTCACCAACTCCGCCTGGGTAACCCCGACAAACCAGTTGGCCTGCGCCATGTGCTGGATGATCTTGCTCGCCTCAGGCGGGATACGCTCCGGTGTGCAGAACAGCGTGTCGCCTTTCTGGATGTTGACCGTACGCAGTTCCCCGGCCCATTCGTAAATGTCTGCGAACAGGGTGCGGTGGATGTGTTGCAGGCGTTCCAGGTCGTAGGGCGGGGGATACAGCGGAAGGCTGCCGACAGCGATTTCAGACAGTTCCCGCTCGGCCTGGTGCAGGCGTTCTTCGTCGAACAAATCGAGGCGGTTACGCAGGACGCTGCTACCGGGGTAGCAGTACGGGTCCTGGCCCACGCCATATTTGTCGAGCATCAGCGTGGGGTGTTGCGGTACTTGGCGAGGACGGCTTCGCGGGTCGGCAGGGGTTTGTCGACGTCGGCGGGCTGGGTGTCGAACCCTTCCAGGCGCAGGCTGGCGAGGTAGTTGGAACGACGGATCTTGTCGTAGTGATCCTGCTTTTGCTCAAACGTCAGTTCGGCCATGACAGCGTCCTCTCGGTGCGAAGGTTGATTGTAGCGCAATGAGTTTCGAGATGCGTCCCGCGTAAGGTTGGAACGATTCTTACGGGTGCCTACTCCACTTCCCAGGCTGTGTATCATCCAGAATCTTTTTTCCTTGCGACCTTTCTCGATTCGCTGAATGCGCTGGTCTATGTTTTGGGCTCGTTCAGCGGTCAATGGAGTGACAGCTTATGCACAACACCCTCCAACAGGTCTTTGGTTATCCACAGTTTCGTTTGGGCCAGGAGGCGGTGGTCAGTGCCGTGCTGGCCGGCCGTTCGGCGGCGGCGATTTTTCCCACCGGTTCCGGCAAGTCCCTGTGTTATCAACTTTCCGCCGTGTTGCTGCCGCACCTGACGCTGGTGGTGTCGCCGTTGCTGGCGCTGATGCAGGACCAGTTGGGTTTCCTGCAGCGCCACGGTATCTCGGCGGGCAGCATCGACTCGGCCCAGAGCCGCGATGATGCCAATGACGTCATGGCCCGGGCGCGTTCGGGCGAGCTGAAGATCCTGATGGTTTCCGTGGAGCGCTTGAAGAACGAGCGCTTTCGCAACTTCCTGCAAAGCGTGCCGATCTCGCTGCTGGTGGTGGATGAGGCTCACTGCATTTCCGAATGGGGCCATAACTTTCGCCCGGACTACCTGAAGCTGCCGGATTACCAGCGCCAGTTCCGCATCCCCCAGGCGCTGCTGCTGACCGCCACGGCGACGCCCAAGGTGATCGCTGACATGCAGGCCAAGTTCGCCATTGCACCTGACGATGTGATCACCACCGGCTTCTACCGCTCCAACCTCAACCTGCTGGTTGAGCCCGTCAGTGGCCAGGGCAAGCGACGACGCCTGGTGACGTGGATGCAGGAGCGAGCCAATCAGCCAAGCATCGTCTACGTCACGCTGCAAAAAACCGCGGAGCAGATTGCCGAGCATTTGAATCGCAATGGAATCCAGGCCGAGGCTTATCACGCGGGCCTGGCTCACGATAAGCGGGAGGCCATTCAGAAGCGATTCATGGGCGGGCAGTCCAACTGCATCGTCGCCACCATTGCCTTCGGCATGGGCATCGACAAAAGCGATATCCGCAACGTGGTGCACTTCGACCTGCCCAAATCCATCGAGAACTACAGCCAGGAAATCGGCCGCGCCGGGCGTGACGGGCAGCCGTCTGAGTGTCTGGTTCTGGCCAACCGCGACAGCCTGAATATCCTGGAAAACTTTGTGTACGGCGATACGCCGGAACAGGAAGGTATTCGCCGAGTCCTGGAGGAAATACAGGCGGTCCGTGCCGATGGACAGTGGGAGTTTATGCTCCGCTCACTGTCGGACCACAGCAACATCCGTGAACTACCGCTGAAGACCTTGCTCGTGCAGCTTGAACTCAAGGGTGTGATTGCGCCGCGCTACGCGTTTTATGCCGAATACCGCTTCAAGTATTTGATTGAACCAGAGGCATTGCTGGCGCGTTTTACCGGCGAGCGGCAGCAGTTTGTCGAAGCGATTATCCAGGTCTGCAAACGGGCGAAAACCTGGGCGACGGTGGACTTCGACGCGCTGTATCAACAGCACCAGGCCGAGCGCAGCCGGGTAGTGAAGGCCCTGGATTACTTTCAGGAACAAGGCCTGATCGAGATGGAAAGCCGGCAGATGACCGAGGTTTACGCCCTGCTGAATACCGACTTCGATCCACAGGCGCTGAGCACGGAGTTATACACAGGCTTCAAGCAGCATGAGGTGACGGAGGTGGCGCGAATTCACGCCATGCTGGATCTGTTCGCGACACAGGAGTGCCTGGGTTACCGCCTGGCGCACTATTTCGGCGATGAAAACGCGCCCCGGCAGTGCGGGCACTGCTCGGTGTGCCACGGTCACGTCGCCCACTTGCCGGCGCCGCCGAGCTTGCCGCCGCTTGTGGATAAAAACTTTCTCGCGCTGTGCGGTGAATTTATCCACAGCCACCATGAGTACAGCGGCGACTTGCCAAGCGCGGAGCGGCTGACACGGTTTTTATGCGGTCTCAGCGTGCCGTTGTTTACCAAGCTGAAGGCACGAGGGATTCCAGGTTTCGCGGTACTGGAGGAGTATCCCTATGCAGAGGTTCGTGAATGGGCGGAGGCAGGGTTGGAGGCACTCTGATTTCCGGTCTGGAGGGTCGCGCTTTCCCTTCCAGTGGCAGACGCCGCCGACAGCCGGACCGTGCCCGCACGTGAGAAGGTTTGACGCTTCACTTCTTCTGCAAAGGAATTGCCCATGGCTTTTGGTTTTTCTCGTGGTGTTGTCCCCGGCGTCTTGCTGTTCGCCGGGTTGCTGGTCGCACAAGGCACGCTGGCCTCGGTCATCCCGTTGAGCGTGAATGACTGTCGGCAGATGCAGCTTCGCAACACCATCACCGCCGCCAATCCATTGCCCTGCGCACGCCTGGCGCGGGTGACGTTCAGCTATGTGGACTTTGGCGGAGTGCTGCATAACAACGGGCAGCTCGTGGTGCTGGATGCCATCGCACCCCATGTGGAGGAGATCTTCAGGCAGTTGCTGCAACGTCGGTTCCCGGTGCATCAGGCGGTCAGGCTGGAAACCTATCGAGGCAACGACAAGGTCTCGATGGCCCGCAACAATACCAGTGGTTTTAATGGGCGCCAGGTCAGTGGCGCTTCGGGGTGGTCGCTGCACGCCTATGGCGCCGCGATTGACCTTAACCCTCTGCAAAACCCATTCGTTTTGTTCGGGCGTAACCCGCGAGGTGAATTCACCGGCCAGGCCACTGTTGAGCCTAGGGCAAGTACCGCAAATGCCGTTAACCGCCTGGATGCCCGCCCCGGCAAGCCGGCGCGCCCTGGCCGGGCAGAAGAGGTGATTGACCTGTTCGCCGAACACGGCTTTTTGACCTGGGGTGGTTATTGGGATTTTCCGCTGGATTACCAACACTTCCAGATCGGCCGGCGTTCGTTCGTGGAGTATCTGGCGCGGGTCACGCCGCAGCAGGCCAGCGCTGCCGTCGAGACCTATATCACCGCCTATCGCCAGTGCCTGCAGCAATCGGCCGAGACGGATCAAGCGCTCAAGCGTATGGCGTGCGTCCAGCAAACGATTGAGCAAAGCCCAACCTAGGCTTGCGGGTAGTGCTTGAACCCAGTATCAAGAGAGCCTCCTCCTGCCCGGGTTTTACCGATGACCAACGCCATGCCACAACGCGCCGATTACCGCCACTTCCAGCCGATCATCACGCGCTGGCACGACAACGATGTATATGGCCATGTGAATAACGTCACCTACTACAGCTTCTTCGACACCGCGGTGAATACCTACCTGATCGAGCAGGGCGGGTTGGATATTCATGACGGCGAAGTGGTTGGGTTTGTGGTGAGTTCGGCGTGCGACTACTTCGCCTCGATTGCCTTTCCGGACCGCATCGAGATCGGCCTGCGGGTGGGCAAGTTGGGCAACAGTTCGGTGCAGTATGAGTTGGCGGTGTTCAAGGCGGGAGAAGAAGATGCCTGTGCTGCGGGGAGGTTTGTGCATGTGTTTGTGGATCGAGCGTCGAACCAGCCGGTGACGATCCCGGGGATGTTGCGCGAGGCGTTACAGCGATTGGTGATCTGAATACGATCTGCGAAGCAATGAAAGTCAAATGTGGGAGCGGGCTTGCTCGCGAAGGCGGTGGATCAGTCGCCGGATGTAT
>NZ_JBSVWQ010000167.1:0-12503 GCF_054071215.1 Pseudomonas sp. SDO5522_S412
CGTTCTCGCGAATGGGGTGGATCAACCACTGCATTTGGAGACGAACACCCCGCTTTTGCGAGCAATCCCGCTCCCACATTGATCGAGTTTTACCCCGCCATTATGTGGACGGCTCCAAGAGTTGTGCCCCAGGCCCGCGCTCACCCAGTACGTCGTCGTGATTGCGCAGCGGGCACGCCTCCAGCGACAGGCACCCGCAGCCAATACAGCCGTTGAGTTTGTCCCGCAGCAACATCAGTTTTTCGATGCGCTGGTCCAGGTCCTCACGCCATAGCGCAGACAGGCGCTCCCAATCGGCAGCGTTGGGCGTGCGGCCATCGGGCAAGGTTTGCAGCGCGTCATGGATCGTCGCCAGGGGAATGCCCAAACGCTGGGCAATCTTGATCACCACCACCCGGCGCAACACATCCCGCGGATAGCGCCGCTGGTTGCCGGCGTTGCGGTGGCTCTTGATCAATCCCTTGGTTTCATAAAAGTGCAGCGCGGTAACCGCCACGCCACTGCGGGCTGCCAATTGGCCGACGGTGAGTTCTTTGGTGACCATGAAAAAGCCCTTGACCTTGACTTAACTAGAGGTTTTACCCTGCGTGGCATCGAATCGCAAGATTGTGCCTACAGTGAGAGGGGAATGTTCATGCAGGTATTAGAGAAGAGTCTGAGTTTTACCCAGATGGTCGAATTCCACATCGAGCCTCAGCAGCAATCCGCGTTGGTAGAGGCCCTGTCATCGCAAAGCGAGCGCCTGGCCCAAGGCCATGGCGGCTTTATCAATGCCAGCGTGCAGGTCAGCGATGATGGGCGCCGGGTGCTCAGCTACCTGCAATGGCGCTCCCGCGAGGAGGGGGAAGCGGCCTTCAAGTGTTTTGAGCACGGTGAGGAAGACTTCTGGACGCTGATCCGCGCCCACCAGGCCACGGCTGTGACCTTCGGTTCGTTCCAGGTGCTGCGCAGCATCGAGCGCAGCCATGACAACGCTCTGCACTGCCGCCTAAATTGACAGGTGCAGCATGCGCTCGCCCTGTACGTTTTCGCCGGGGCGTCGCTTGTTCACCGCCAGCTCGCCGATCTTGATCAAACGGGTACGGGTCACGTTGCGGCTCAGGCCCAGCAGGTTGGCGGTGTGCACCTGGTTGTAATGGCTGAAGCGGTAGGCGGCGCGCAGCAGCGCATCCTCGACCTTTTCATGCAGGGCCCCGGCCTGTTCCTCGAAGAGCTTTTGAAAGGCGCGTTCCAGCAGGGCTTCGGCGCTGTTGTCGGTGCCGTGCTGGCTGTCGTCCTGACGCTCGATGCGCATGTTCGACAGGCGCAGGTCGTCGCGCTCGATCACCCCGTTGCGGCAGATCAGCAGGGTATGGTGGATCACGTTTTCCAGCTCGCGGATGTTGCCCGGCCAGCTGTAGCTTTTGAGTTTCTGCTCGGCCTCGCGGCTGATGGTGATCGGGCCGTAACCCAGGCGCTGGCTGTAGGCTTCGATGAAATGCCGGGTCAGTGGCAGGATGTCACCGGGCCGATCCCGCAGGGGGCTGAGTTCGAGGCTGACCACGTCTAGGCGGTAGTACAGGTCTTCGCGGAAATGCCCGGCATTGATGGCTTTCTCCAACTGAACGTTGGTGGCCGCCAATACCCGCACGTCGATGGGAATGCTTTTGCGTGAGCCCAGGCGCACCACTTCGCGTTCCTGCAGTACCCGTAGCAGCTTGACCTGGATCGCCATCGGCAAGTCGCCGATTTCATCGAGGAACAAGGTGCCGCCGTCCGCCTCTTCGAACCAGCCGGCCTTGGCACTGAGGGCGCCGGTGAAGGCGCCTTTTTCATGGCCGAACAGCTCGGCTTCCACCAGGGACTCGGAAAACGCGCCGCAGTTCACGGCCACGAAGGGCCGGTTGCGTCGGGCGCTGAGGTTGTGGATATGGCGCGCCACCAGCTCTTTACCGGTGCCGGTTTCGCCGATGATCAACACGCTGGCTTCGCTGGGCGCGACTTGCTGGATGTGCGCCAGCAGCGCCTGGGATTTGGGGTCTTCGAAGACCTGGGCCGTGGCGCGGATCGAGGTCGCAAGAGCGGGCGAGGGCGGTAAGGTTAAAAGCTGCATGGGCACCTCTTCTAGGAGTAGAACGTGGGAATCGGCAGGGACTGGTTCAACGCCCAGTCCCCCAGTTCGTGGAGCTTGTAGTCCACCGGGTCGTGCAAGGTTTGCGTGCGCAGGTTGCGCCAGTGCCGGTCCAGGCGCAGCGAGGCGTGGGTGGAGCGCGCGCCGGTGACTTCGAACAGGCGGCTGCACAGCTCCAGGCCGTTGCGGGTGGCAGCGACCTTGGCCGTGGCGATGGCGATGGCCAGCTCGCCGCGCTCGCTTTCACTGAGGCTCGGGCCCTTGGCCCAGGCCTGGTCCAGCAGTTCGGCGGCGCGTTCCACCAGCAGGCGCACGCCTTCCAGCGCGACCCAGAATTCGCCGTAGTGGTTGAGCACGTACGGGTCCTGGCGAATGTCCTGCACCGTGGATTTATGCCAGGGCCGGGTTTCGGTCAGGGTGTAATTCCGGGCTTCGGCAAACGCGCCTTCGGCGATGCCGAGGAACATATGGGTGAAGGTCAGTTGAGCGATCAGCGGGCGCAGGCAGGCGAAGGGCGTACTCAGCGGGCCGGGATCGAGGAGCAATTCCGACTCTTCCACGCGTACCCGTTCGAAGCTGGCGCTGCCGCTGTCGGTCTGGCGCTGGCCGATGTTGTTCCAGTCATTGTGCAGGGTGATGCCACTGCGCCCGCTGGGGATGGCCGCGATCAGCAGCTTGCCGCCGGCGCTTTCATCCACCGCCGAGGCGATCAGCATTTCCGAGTCGCTGGCACCGGAGCAAAAGCTCTTCTTGCCTGAGAATTCGCGCCAGCCGTTGTAGGCTTTGACCACCGTGCGCGTGTCCAGCGGGTTAAGGGCGTTGCCCCAGAACCAGTTCTTGCGCGCGGTTTGTTCGAACCAGGGTTGCCATTGCTCCGGGCGTGAGAACAGGCGAACGGTGGCGAGCATCAGGTGATGAAAACCGAAGACGTGGGCGATGGAGCTGTCGACCTTGGCGAATTCGCGCACGATCTCCAGGGTTTCGCTCCAGCGGGCGCCGAGGCCGCCGTACTGGGTGGGAATGCTCAGGGCCAGCAAGCCGCTTTGGCGCAGGGCGTCACGTTCGGTCTTCGGTGTGCCGCCGCGCTCGTCGCGTTCGACGGCAGTGAGGGCAAATTCGGCGGCCAGCAGTTTGGCGGTCTGCAAGGGTGAGGGCAAGACGCTGTTGGGTTTGGCTGTCACGCGGTACTCCTCATGGTGTGCCGGGGCGTGCCCCGGCAGACGGCAGGTCAGGCCTTGGCTTTTGCCGGCAGGACGTCGTTGGCAATCATTTCGCCGAACGGCCCGGTGAGGTTGGTGACGCCGCGCCCGGCCAGGCTGGCGTAGGGTTCCGGCAGCAGCGGGAACACCAGTTCGGCAAAGCGATACGCCTCTTCCAGGTGCGGGTAGCCGGAGAAGATGAAGCTTTCGATGCCCAGGTCTGCGTATTCCTTGATGCGCTCGGCGACTTGCTGAGGGTTGCCCACCAGGGCCGTGCCCGCGCCGCCACGTACCAGGCCGACGCCGGCCCACAGGTTGGGGGCGATCTCGAGGTTGTCGCGGCGCCCGTCGTGCAGGGCGGCCATGCGCCGCTGGCCTTCGGAGTCAAAGCGCGAGAAGGATTTTTGCGCGGCGGCGATGGTCTCGTCGCTGATGTGCTCGATCAGTTTGGCTGCGGCTTTCCAGGCGTCTTCTTCGGTTTCGCGCACGATCACATGCAGGCGAATACCGAATTTGACGGTGCGCCCGTGGCGGGCGGCGCGCTCACGCACGTCGGCGAGTTTCTCGGCGACGGCGGCCGGTGGTTCGCCCCAGGTCAGGTACACGTCGACTTGTTCGGCGGCGAGGTCGTGGGCAGCGTCCGAGGAACCGCCGAAGTACAGCGGTGGATATGGCTTCTGCACCGGTGGGTAAAGTGCCTTGGCGTTCTGCACGCGCAGGTGTTTGCCTTCGAAATCCACCGATTCGCCTTGCAGCACGCGGCGCCAGATCTTGAGGAATTCGTCGGTCACTTCGTAGCGTTCGCTGTGATCGAGGAAGCTGCCGTCGCCGCGGTTTTCGTCGGGGTCGCCGCCGGTCACCACGTTGATCAACAGGCGGCCATTGGACAGGCGGTCGAGGGTGGCGGCCATGCGGGCCGAGACGGTTGGCGAGATGATCCCCGGACGAATCGCCACCAGGTAACGCAGGCGTTCGGTCAACGGCACCAGCGCCGAGGCAATCACCCAGGAGTCTTCGCAGGAGCGGCCGGTGGGAATCAGCACGCCGTGGTAGCCGAGGTTGTCGGCGGCCTGGGCGACTTGTTTCAAATAGTTGAGGGTGACCGGGCGAGCGCCCTGGGTGGTGCCCAGGTAGTGGCCGTCACCGTGTGTAGGCAGAAACCAGAAAACATCCATGACAAATCCTTAAGCGATTTTCAGCAGAGAGGTGGGATGCGCGGCAAACAACGGCGCGGCGCGTTCTGCAGCAAGGCGAATGCGGGCCTTCAAGGGCTCACTGGTTATGTGGTAATCGGTGAAATCGGCCTCGGTGGCGTACACGCCAATGGGCAAGGTCAGGGCCTGGAAGAAACTGAACAGCGGGCGCAACTGGTGATCGAGTACCAGGGCGTGGCGTTCGCTGCCGCCGGTGGCCGCCAGCAACACCGGGGTGTTGATCAGGGCGTTGAGGTCGACCAGGTCGAACAGGTGCTTGAGCAGGCCGGGGTAGGAGCCGCGATACACCGGCGCGGCAACGATCAGCAAGTCGGCCTGTTCGATGGCCTGCAGTTGCGCTTCGACGTCGGCGGGCAATTCCTGGCGGGACAGTGCGCCGCCCAGCGGCCGGGCAATGTCGCCCAGTTCGATCAGGGTGGCCTGGATCGGCAATTGATCGGCCAGTTCGGCCAGCACCGCCTGGGTCAACACCAGGGTGCGGGACGGACGCCAGGTTCCGCCGGAGAGGGCAACGACATTCAGTGGACGGGTCATCAACAGTTCCTTTTTCAACAGTGGCTCAGGGCAAGAGCAGTAGCAGGGCTTGAGCAAGAGCTGTACCAAGCTGTGCAGCCCTTGACTGGCGTGGCCTCTGTGCCAGGTGTTGGAAAATGGTGGTGTTGTCTGCCTGGTGTTTTGTTGAATGACTGTTGCCTGGGCAACAGTTGCCAGGCGAACAGTGGCGTGAGTGTTGAGGCCATTTATAGAGGGTTGTGTTTATTCCGTAAATGAACGTATTTCCATATTTATAGACCTAAATGGAATATATGGCGCGACTATCAGAAGTGTCGCAAAGGTTGATAGCGACTATCACGGCTGATGATTTTTCACCGTGCAGGGGCGGGAGTAGCCTGTACTCATTGACTTCAGCCCGTTTCGCAGGACCTTCGCCATGAACCGTTTTCTCGCCATTTCCGTATTGCTTGTCACCTCAGTCCTTGCCGGTTGTGCGACGCATTCGTCGCCCGAACTGCGTGGCTACTCGGCCGAGGAGAGCAAGGAACTGGCGCTTGAAGCCCTGAGCCGTCGAGGCCTGTCATTTGATGAATACCAACAGAAGAAAGCCGAACTGACCGGCCAGCCACGGAACACCTTCGGTTTCGACCGTCAGGGTGAGATGAATGCCGAGCGCAGCATGACGCTGCACGGTCGCCCCAGTTGAGTCAGTGGCGAGGTCTGAAAAGCCCGAGGTTTCCCACAGGAACCTCGGGCTTTTTGTTTGCCATCCGTTTCCCGGAGCCTGTTAAGCTGAATTTCAGGAGCGTTCCTACGCACTTTTAAATAAAGTGGTCTTTCTTTAACGGCACGGGATCAGGTAAACCATCTTCCTTCCTGATTGCGGCCCCTGAGACGTTGTTCTCGGGAACCTGCTCTGCGAGTCTTTAACGTCATGAATAAACGTCCGCTGTATTTCGACTACGCCGCCACCACGCCGGTGGATGAGCGGGTCATCCAGGTGATGGTTGAGTGTCTGGGCTTCAATGCCAACTTCGGCAACCCTGCGTCCAGTTCCCACGCGTTCGGCCAACAGGCCCGGCAAACGGTTGAGCGGGCACGGGGCCAGGTGGCTGAGTTGGTCGGCGCCGAGCCGGCACAGATTGTCTGGACCTCCGGTGCCACCGAGTCCAACAACCTCGCCATCAAGGGCGTTGCCCAGGCGCGCGGCGTGGCCGGCGGGCACATCATCACCAGCCAGATTGAACACAAGGCCACGCTCGACACCGCTCGCCAGTTGCAGGAAGCCGGGGTTGCCGTGACGTACCTGGTGCCGGACGCCGAGGGTTTGATCAGTGTCGAGGCGGTGAGCGAAGCATTGCGTGAGGACACCTTCCTGGTGTCGCTGATGCTGGTGAACAACGAGCTGGGCACTCTTAACGATATCCGGGCGATTGGCGCACGCGTGCGCGAGCATGGCGCGCTGTTTCACGTGGATGCGGCGCAGGGCGCAGGCAAGGTCGAGATTGACCTGGCCGAATGGCCAGTGGACCTCATGTCATTTTCCGCACACAAACTCTATGGTCCCAAGGGTATCGGCGCGTTGTACGTCGGCCCACGTGCGCAGCAGAAAGTGCTGGCGCAGATTCACGGCGGTGGCCATGAAGGTGGTTTGCGTTCGGGCACCCTGGCAACTCACCAGATTGCCGGCATGGGCACCGCGTTTGCCCTGGCGGCAGCGTCCTTTGCTGAAGAAAAGGCGACCATCGTTGCCTTGCGCGAGCGCCTGCTGGAACAGCTGAATACAATTGCCGGGGTGCGCCTCAATGGCAGCCTTACCCAACGCATTCCCCACACCCTGAGCCTGACGTTCAGCGAAGGCGAGTTCAATTCCGCCGCCTTGAGCGCGGGCATTGCCTTCTCGGCCACTTCGGCCTGCAATTCGGCGAGCAATGCACCGTCCCATGTGCTTCTGGCGCTGGGCCATGATGCCCGCAGCGCAGGTCGCACCATTCGCTTGAGCCTCGGGCGGTTTACCACCGAGCAGGATATCGATCAGGCGGTACAGCTGATCAAGGCGGCACTGGCCAGCGCACCGGCGTTCTGGGCCGTTTGACCCCATAACAATTATTAGTGGTTAGCAGGAGACACGATGAGCACACAGCCTTTGACCCATGGAACGGTTCCCCAGCGCCTGGCGCACACCCGCGAACTGATGAGCCGCGAGGGCATTCATGCCCTGTTGGTGCCGTCGGCGGACCCGCACTTGTCCGAATACCTGCCGGGTTACTGGCAGGGCCGTCAGTGGTTGTCGGGTTTCCATGGGTCGGTGGGCACGCTGATTGTTACTGCGGATTTTGCCGGTGTATGGGCAGACAGCCGCTATTGGGAACAGGCGACCAAGGAGCTCAAGGGCAGTGGCATCGAGTTGGTCAAGCTGCAACCCGGCCAGCCCGGGCCGCTGGAATGGCTCGCGGAGCAGACGCCGGAAGGCGGCGTGGTGGCCGTTGATGGCGCGGTCATGGCCGTGGCCTCGGCGCGCACCCTGGGCAGCAAGCTGGAGGCACGTGGTGCACGCTTGCGCACGGATATCGACTTGTTGAATGAAGTCTGGCAAGACCGTCCAACCTTGCCGAACCAACCGATCTATCAACATCTGCCACCCCAGGCCACCGTCAGCCGTGGCGAGAAGCTCGCAGCCCTGCGTGCCAGCTTGACGGAAAAGGGGGCCGACTGGCATTTCATCGCGACCCTGGATGACATTGCCTGGCTGTTTAACCTGCGGGGTGGCGACGTTTCGTTCAACCCGGTGTTTGTCTCGTTTGCCTTGATCGGCCAGCAGCAGGCGACGCTGTTTGTGGCCCTGAGCAAAGTCGACGCCGAGCTTCGCGCGGTGCTGGAACAGGATGGCGTGACCCTGCGCGATTACAGCGAAGTCGCAGCTGCGTTGAAGGACATTCCTTCGGGCGCGAGTGTGCAGGTCGACCCGGCCCGGGTGACCGCCGGCTTGCTGGAAAACCTGGGCAGTGGCGTCACGCTGATCGAGGGGCTTAACCCGACCACCTTGGCCAAATCGCGCAAGAGCCTGGCGGACGCCGAGCACATTCGCCAGGCCATGGAGCAGGATGGCGCGGCCCTGTGTGAATTCTTTGCCTGGCTCGACAGCGCGTTGGGCCGTGAGCGCATCACCGAACTGACCATTGATGAGCACCTGACGGCAGCGCGTACCCGTCGTCCGGGTTATGTGTCGCTGAGCTTCAATACGATTGCCGCATTCAACGCCAATGGCGCGATGCCGCACTATCACGCGACCGAAGAAGAACACGCGCTGATCGAGGGCGATGGCTTGCTGCTGATCGACTCGGGTGGCCAATACCTGGGCGGCACGACCGATATCACGCGGATGGTGCCTATCGGGACGCCAAGCGAAGAGCAGAAGCGCGACTGCACGCGGGTGCTGAAGGGGGTGATCGCGTTGTCCCGTGCACATTTCCCCAAGGGCATTCTCTCGCCGCTGCTGGACTCGATTGCCCGTGCGCCGATCTGGGCCGAGGGTGTGGACTACGGCCACGGTACCGGTCATGGCGTCGGCTATTTCCTCAATGTGCATGAAGGCCCGCAGGTGATCGCCTATCAAGCCGTCGCCGCACCGCAAACCGCGATGCAGGCCGGCATGATTACGTCCATCGAGCCCGGCACTTACCGTCCGGGGCGTTGGGGTGTGCGCATCGAGAACCTGGTGTTGAACCGTGAAGCGGGCAAGACCGAGTTTGGCGAGTTCCTCAAGTTCGAGACACTGACACTGTGTCCGATCGACACCCGTTGCCTGGAGCCGTTATTGCTGACGGTGGAGGAGCGCCAGTGGTTCAACGATTACCACGCACACGTCCGTGAGCGCCTGAGCCCGCTGCTCAGCGGTGCAGCGCTGGAGTGGTTGCAGGTGCGCACGACTGCGATCTAGCCCAGCGCTTCGCGCACAAAGTCCAGGCGATCCTGGCCAAAGAACAACTGGTCGCCGACGAACATACTGGGGGCACCGAATACGCCACGCTGAATCGCGTGTTCGGTGTTGTCCTTGAGGGTTGTCTTGACTTCGTCATCGTTGGTCAGCGCCAGGACTGCTTCAGGATCAAAGCCGTGTTCGGTCAGCACTGCGGCTACCACAGACAGGTCTCCCAAGTGTCGGCCCTCGACCCAGAGTGCGTGGAACAGGCAGTCGATGAAGTCGAGAAAGCGTTCGGGCTGGCGCATTTGGACGCCGGTGACCGCACGCATCAGCATTAATGTGTTGATGGGAAAGTGCGGATTGAACTTGAGCGGAACGTGGTAGCGCTGGGCGTAGCGTGCCAGGTCCTGGAACATGTAGCGACCTTTGGCGGGAACGGTGGCCGGTGACGCATTGCCGGTGGCCTTGAACACCCCGCCCAGCAGCATTGGCTTGTAAATCAGCTGGGTGCCGGTTGCAGCGCACAGGCCTGGAAGTTGGGTATAGGCCAGATAGGTGGCAGGGCTGCCGAGGTCGAAGAAAAATTCTACTGTTTTACTCATGCTGGATACTCGCAGTTTATTGTTATGGGGCGCGCTTACCAGGGTTCATTCCAGGGGCGCAGGTCCAGCTCGAAGGTCCAGGCGTCCCGGGGCTGGCTGTGCAGGTACCAATAGTTATCGGCGATGTGGTCCGGATTGAGAATGCCGTCCTGATCCTTGAGGGCGTATTTTTGCGGGAAGTTGTCGCGGATGAAGTCGGTGTCGATGGCGCCATCCACGACGACGTGGGCGACGTGGATATTCCGTGGGCCCAGTTCGCGAGCCATGCTTTGCGCCAGTGCACGGATCCCGTGTTTGGCTCCAGCGAACGCGGCAAAGCCGGCGGCTCCACGCAACCCGGCCGTGGCACCGGTAAACAGGATGGTGCCGCGGTTACGGGTGACCATGCGCTTGGCCACTTCCCGCGCGTTGAGGAAGCCTGAGAAACAGGCCATCTCCCAAATCTTGAAGTACTTGCGGGCGGTTTCTTCCAGGATGCTGCACGGCACATTGGCGCCGATGTTGAACACGAAGGCTTCGATGGGGCCCAGCTCGGTTTCAATCCGCTCGATCAGCGCGATAACGTCTTCTTCCTTGCGGGCATCGCAGGCAAAGCCATGCGCCTCGCCACCTGCTGCGTGGATGCTATCCACCAAGGGTTGCAGTTTATCGGCGCTGCGCCGGGTGACGCAGGCGACGTAACCCTCACGGGCGAAACGCTTGGCGATGGCACCACCTGTGGCATCGCCGGCACCCACTACCAGTACGATTTTCTTGTTGTTCATCATGGGAGATCCTTTAGTAAACGATCGTTTGCCAAACGAACGTTATGCTACGATCCAGCAGGCGTCAAGCTGACAGCACAGTGGAGGAAGCGATGCGATATTCGGCTATTCACAAGCAGCAAACCAGGGAAAAGCTTCTGAACAGCAGTGCGGCACTGGCGAAGAAAGAGGGTTTTGCCAGTGTCGGGGTGGATGGCTTGATGAAGGCCATTGGCTTGAGTGGCGGTGCGTTTTATAGCCACTTCGCTTCGAAGGATGAATTGTTCAGTTCGATTGTCGAGCGTGAATTGAGCCACAGCCTTGAGCGATTGAATGGCGACGGGGTGCAAAGCCGTGAGCGGCTGGATCGCTGTTTGAAGTTCTACCTGAGCATGGCCCATGTGGAGCAATCCGAAGCCGGATGTGCGTTGCCGAGCCTGGGGGCGGAGATTGCGCGATCTGATGTGGCCGTTCGTCAACAGGCGCAGGACTGGATTTGCCGATTGCAGGTGGGGTGGGCAGCAACACTGGGCAGCGAGGCCCTGGCGTGGTCGATTCTGTCGCAATGCATCGGCGCCCTGGTGGTGGCGCGGATGATGGTCGACCCGCAGGTGCAGGCACAGGTCCTGTCATCGAACTACGAGGTGCTCAGCCAGCAGCTGTCGAGGCTGTGAGGTCATCGACAGTTACTTGCAGATGACAATCATGCTTCGGCTTGTGTAGCCGGCGGGGTTAAGACCGAACGGGTAGTCGCCTGGGTCTTCGGCGTTGTCCCCCGACTTGGCGATGACTTTATAGCCTTTGGCGCCACACGAATTAGCTGCACTGGCGTAGCACTGGTCCCAGGAAGAGGACAGGCCTGAGCAGTTGATATGCAGGCCCTTCTTTCCCCGTTTTACTTCGGTCTTGGTGGTCGCGGCACAACCTGCGATTGCCACAATCATGAACAGCATCAAAATTCGCTTCATTACTATCCTTAATAGCCGCCTCGCTTAAGTGCACGAAGCTGGCTTTGCTCGCTCTCGAGTGTAGCGTTCATGATGTCCTTATCGAAAATCTCCATGAATGACACTGGGTTACGACCTAAACATGGCCTAATTGAGCGGCAAATGCCATAGCTACGTCAAATCCTGAATCAATCGGCTGGAACGAGTGGTTTTGATTCGTTACGCATGGTCAGGGTTGCACCCACCGAGGCCAGGATAATGCAGGTGATGGCCAGCCATTGCGCCAGGGACAAGTGCTCTTGAAGGAAAAACAGCCCGGACAGGGCGCCGAACGCGGGTTCGATACTCATCAGGGTTCCGAACGTGCGGGCTGGCAGGCGAGTCAGGGCGACCATCTCCAGGGTGTAGGGCAGGGCGGTGGATAAAACCGCGACACCAATGGCGATCGGGATCAGCGAGGGTGTGAGGAGTGCGGCGCCCGCGTGGACGATACCTATCGGTGCAACAAACAACGCTGCAATCATTACGCCGAGGGCCGCAGTCTGAACGCCATTGTCGGCGCCGGCCTTTTGGCCAAACAGAATGTAGAGTGCCCAGCACGCACCTGCGCCGAGTGCATAGGCGGCGCCTGTGAGGTCAATGCCGCTGCTGGCTTCGCCCACTGGGATCAATAGCAGAAGTCCGACAATCGCCAAGGCTATCCAGAGAAAGTCTACGGCGCGTCGCGAAGCGTAGATGGCTACTGCCAGCGGGCCGGTGAATTCGAGGGCTACTGCGATTCCCAGCGGAACGGTACGCAGCGACATATAGAAGAGGAAGTTCATTCCCCCCAGCGCCATCCCGTAGACGATCACCGTCTGCAACGACTTGGCTGTCAGCTTGGCGCGCCATGGGCGTAAAAGGAGCAGCATGATCACACTGGCGAAAATCAGGCGCAGGGTGGTGGTGCCCTGGGCGCCCACGATGGGGAACATGCTTTTGGCGAGTGAGGCGCCTGATTGAATAGAGGCCATGGCAATGAGTAGCAGGCCGACCGGAAACAGTGTCGAAGCCAGGCTACGCGGGGAAGTGGTCATTGAGGGTATTCGTCCGAGGTCGTATTGAAAGAAACCGAGTGGCTATGATGCTTAACTGTCGAGCGTTGGGCAATATATTGCTCAGTTGGTTAAGGGTTCCTTCCTATATAGACGAATTCCGTGATTGTGGGGATGGATTGATAGAAAAGCTGAATTAAGGGTTGACGGCAGATTCTGGAAGTCTATAATTCG
>NZ_JBSVWQ010000168.1:0-12409 GCF_054071215.1 Pseudomonas sp. SDO5522_S412
ACACATCTGCTGACTGATACACCGCATTCGCGAGCAAGCCCGCTCCCACTTTTTGGGACTGTGTCTGCTCAGAGATCCCGGCTATTGATGGCCCTGCGCAGTGCCACCAGCCACTTCACCAGTTCCTGCGGATCAATCGGTTTTGCCTCGTTCATCGCTCATTCCCTCGCCTGTTGGTTGGCCGTCAGTCTGGCCACGCGCTGCCTATCCCTGAAGTGCAGCTCCGATAAAAAGACCCTTCCTACTTCCCCGGGAACAGTAGCTGTCATCCATCTGCACCGCGAATCCGCAGGTTATCTATTTGGGTGATATCAATATGCTATTTCGGTATTTAAATTTTGCTTTTTATACCTTTAAAGTCGGCGCTACCCGGCGTTACCCACGCTGGACCGGACCGCACCAACGCCGCTTTACCCCTGCGGCGTCAGGGATTTCAGATGACCTTCGATTACGCATTTATCCTCAGCACGCTGCCGGCGTTTCTCAAGGCCGTGGGCGTTACCCTGCAAGTCGGCCTGATCGCCATTGGCACCTCCATGCTGGTGGCCTTGATCAACGCCGCGCTGCTGGTGTTTCGCACGCCCTACGTGTGGCGCCTGGTGGCGCTGTACGTGGAGTTGGCGCGCAACACACCGCTGCTGATCCAACTGTTTTTCGTCTATTTCGCGTTGCCGGCCCTGGGGCTGAATATCTCCGGGTTCTGGGCGGCAATCATCACCATGACCTTTCTCGGCGGCGCCTACCTCACGGAAGTGTTGCGCGCCGGTGTCGAGGCGGTGCCGCTGGCACAGATCGAATCGGGCAAGTCCATCGGGCTGTCCCACTGGCAACTGCTGCGCCATGTGATCCTGCCCCAGGCCGGGATCCTCAGCCTGCCGGCGCTGTTTGCGAACTTTATTTTCCTGCTCAAGGAAACCACGATCGTGTCGGCGGTGGCGGTGCCGGAGATTCTCTACACCACCAAAAGCTATATCGCCCTCTACTACAAAACCTACGAAATGCTCGCGGTGCTCACGTTGATCTGCGTGCTGTTATTCCTGCCACTGTCGCTGCTGCTCAGCCGCCTTGAAAGGAGGCTCCAGCATGGCCAGTTCGGGTCTTGAATTACTCTGGGTGTCCTTGCCGCAACTGGGCAAGGGCGCGGCGCAAACCCTGTCGATCTCGTTCTTGAGCATCGCCTTCAGCACCGTCGGCGGCGTGGTGTATGGCGTACTGCGCACGTTGAATTCGAAAGCGATCAACCTGGTGCTGCGGATTTACCTGGAGCTGTTCCGTGCCATTCCGGTGTTGGTGTGGTTGTACTTGCTGTTCTTCGGCCTGCCGATTTTCTTTGGCCTGAGCATTCCGAGCTTCTGGTGCGCCGTGCTGGTGTTGTCGCTGTGGGGTGCCAGTGAAGTCGGCGAAGTGGTGCGCGGTGCGTTGCATTCGTTGCCCCGTGGCCAGCGTGAAGCCGGCCTGTCGATTGGCCTGTCGGACCCGCAACTGTACGGCTACGTGCTGTTGCCCCAGGCCCTGAAACGCATGACCCCGCCGACCATCAACGTCTACACCCGCATCATCAAGACCAGCTCCCTGGCGGTGCTGATCGGTGTGGTGGACGTGATCAAGGTCGGCCAGCAAATCATCGAGCGCACCTACGAGTCGGTATTGATCTACGGCGCGCTGTTCCTGTTTTTCTTCTTTATCTGCTACCCGTTGTCGGCCGCCTCCAAGGTGCTGGAACGGCGCTGGGCCCAAGCATGAGCGCATTGATCGAGTTCCAGGGTTTCAACAAGTTTTTCGGCGACCAGCAGGTGCTCGACGGCATCGACCTGAGTGTGCAAAGCGGCGAAGTGGTGGTGATCCTCGGCCCCAGCGGTTGCGGCAAAAGCACCTTGCTGCGGTGCCTCAATGGCCTGGAAGTGGCCCACAGCGGCAGCCTGCGTTTTGCCGGCAAGGAGCTGCTGGACAAGGCCACCGACTGGCGCCAGGTGCGCCAGGACGTGGGCATGGTGTTCCAGAGTTATCACCTGTTCCCGCACATGAGCGTGCTCGACAACCTCCTGCTCGGCCCGCTGAAAGTGCAAAAGCGCGAGCCCCGCGAAGCCCGGGCCCAGGCTGAAAAACTGCTGGAACGGGTGGGCCTCTCCGACAAACGCGACGCCTACCCGCGCCAGCTGTCGGGCGGCCAGCAGCAACGCATCGCCATCGTCCGCTCGTTGTGCATGAACCCGCAGGTCATGCTGTTTGACGAAGTCACCGCCGCCCTCGACCCGGAGATGGTCAAGGAAGTACTGGAAGTGATCCAGGGCCTGGCCCGGGACGGCATGACCCTGCTGATCGTCACCCATGAAATGGCCTTCGCCCGCGCCGTCGCCGACCGCGTGGTGTTCATGGAGGCCGGCCGCATCCTCGAACAAAACACCCCCGAGGCATTCTTTACGAACCCGCAAACCGCACGCGCGCAGCAGTTCCTGGAGAAGTTCTCCTTCGTTTCAACACTGCCCAAAAGAACCAAGGAACTGGAGCTGTCATGAAAACTGCCAAGTTGTTATTCCCCCTGTTCGGCCTCGCTTTGCTGGCCGGCTGCAATAAGTCCGAAGAGCCCGCCAAGACGGCTGCCGCTGCCACCCCGGCACCCGCTGCAGTGAGCTACATCGACAAGATCAAGGCGCGGGACAAGCTGATCGTCGGCGTATTCACCGACAAGCCGCCGTTTGGTTTCGTGGATGAGTCCGGCCGCTATGTCGGCTTCGATACCGACATCGGCCGCCGTTTCGCCAAGGACCTGCTAGGCGACGAGAACAAGGTTGAATTCGTCGCCGTAGAGCCGGCGAGCCGCATTCCGTTCCTGCAAAGCGACAAGGTCGACCTGATCCTCGCCAACATGACGGTGACGCCGGAGCGCAAGGAAGCGGTGGACTTCACCAACCCGAACCTGAAAGTCGCGGTGCAGGCCCTGGTGCCGCAGGACAGCTCGGTGAAGAGCCTGGACGACCTGGCGACCCGCACCACCATCGTCACCACCGGCACCACCGCGGATATCTGGCTGACCAAGAACCACCCGGACTGGAAACTGCTGAAGTTCGAGAAAAACTCCGAGTCGCTGCAAGCGTTGTCGGCGGGCCGTGGTGATGCCTATGCCCAGGACAACCTGGTGCTGTTCAGCTGGGCCAAGCAGAACCCGGGCTATCGCGTGCTGGAGCAGAAACTGGGGGATGAAGCGCCGATTGCGCCGGCGGTGAAGAAGGGCAACATCGAATTGCGGGATTGGGTGAATGCCGAGCTGGCGAAGTTGGGCGAAGAGAAGTATTTGCTCAAGCTGTATGACCAGTATGTTCGCAAGGAACTGAGCGATGACACCAAGCCGGAAAGCGTGATTGTTGAAGGCGGGAAGTGGCAGGGTTGATCAGCTAGCTGTTGGGTGACTGATCTACCGTCTTCGCGAGCAAGCCCGCTCCCACATTCGACCGAGTTCCACCTTTGGAATGCGGACAAATGTGGGAGCGGGCTTGCTCGCGAAGAGGCCCTCACAGGCACCGCCTAACTGGGCCAATGCCACGCCGGCTCATCCAGCACCCGCTGCCCCACCACCTGCGTCTGCCCCATCACCTTCTCCAGCACGATCGAATTACACCCTTCATCCTGCTGCAACGCCGCAATCAAGCGGCTGGCATGGGACACCACCCACACCTGACACTGCTGCGACACCTGGATGATCAGCCGCGCCAACGCCGGCAAAAGATCCGGGTGCAAGCTGGTTTCCGGTTCGTTCAATACCATCATCGTCGGTGGCCTCGGCGTCAGCAGCGCCGCCACCAGCAGCAAGTAGCGCAAGGTCCCGTCCGACAGCTCCGCCGCCGATAACGGCCGCAGCAACCCTTCCTGATAAAACTCGATGGCAAAACGGCCGCCCTGCAACGGCTCGATATTCAACCGTGCGCCCGGAAACGCATCGCTGATCGCCCGCTGCAACGCCTCGGGGTCGCCGATCTCGCGGATGGTCTGCAACGCCGCTGCCAAATCCCGACCGTCGTGATGCAGCACCGGCGTACGCGTGCCCAGTTGCGGCTGGCGCACCGGGGCGTCGACGTCGCTGCGAAAGTGGTCATAAAAGCGCCAGCCGCGAATGCTTTCGCGCAGCAGCAATACCTCCGGCGAACCCCGCAGGCTGCCGACCTGATCGAACAGGCTGTGGTAGTTCGGCGTGTGCTGGGCCAGTACATCCCAGGCGCGGCCATCGCGGGCACGTACCATCGGGCCGGAGCGCTGCACCAGCAGGCTCGCCGGGCGAAATACATGCCCGGCCCAGATGCATTCTTTCTTGATCTCCGGGTCCAGGGAAAAATAGGACAAGGTTTTCTCGGGCAACCCCAGGGAAATCGCATAGCTGAAATCCTCTGCGGCAAACCCCAGGCGCAGCCGCTTGGCGCCCTGGCGCACGATGGGCTCCACCGCCACTTCACCACTGAGCATGCGCCGACTGATGCTTTCCGGCCCGGCCCAGAAGGTCGAATCCAGCCCGCCTTCACGGGCCAGTGCGTTGATCACGCCGCCCTGGGCCGTCTCCGCCAGTAGCCGCAGGGCGCGGTACAGGTTGGACTTGCCGCTGCCATTGGGACCGGTGATCAGGTTCAACCGATCCAGCGGCACCACCAATTTGTTGATCGAGCGGTAATTGGCCACCGCGAGGGTTTTGAGCATGAGAGGATGTTCGCGATTATGTGGATCCGCATATTACCTGCGTCGGCTGGCGGAGATGTGTCGCGAGCGTCCTGATTTCCTGTAAGTCAATGCCTACGACGCGGAACCCTGAACTACGCTAACAGTCGCATAATCACCGACGCGTCAATCAAGCAAGGAGCCTGCATGGGCGGTCCCAAACTCACATTTATCCTCGGCCTTGGCCTGCTGGCGCTGCTGAGCGGTTGCGGCCAGGAAAAAGCCGAACCCAAGGAACATTCCCGGGTGTTTGTGCAGACGGTGAAGTCCACCGACTTTGCCGCCGCCGTGACCTTGACCGGCGATATCCAGGCCCGGGTGCAGACCGATCTGTCGTTCCGCGTCGGCGGCAAGATCATCCAGCGCATGGTGGATGTCGGCGACCGCGTCAGCGCCAAGCAGGTGCTGGCCAAGCTCGATCCGAAAGATTTGCAGACCAATGTCGACTCCGCCCAGGCCCAGGTGGTCGCCGAGCAGGCGCGGGTCAAACAGACCGCCGCCGCGTTTGTGCGCCAGGAAAAACTCTTGCCCAAGGGCTACACCAGCCGCAGCGAATACGACTCTGCCCAGGCCGCGTTGCGCAGCAGCCAGAGCGCGCTGACCGCCGCCCAGGCGCAGTTGGCCAATGCCCGCGAGCAGTTGGGCTACACCTCGCTGGTCGCCGACGCGCCGGGCATCATCACCGCCCGCCAGGCCGAGGTGGGCCAGGTGGTGCAGGCCACCGTGCCGATTTTCAGCCTGGCCCGGGATGGCGAGCGCGACGCGGTGTTCAACGTCTATGAATCGCTGCTGGTGGAGCCGCCGCCGGACAAACCGATTACCGTCAGCCTGCTGGAAAATCCGCAGATCACCGCCGTGGGCAAGGTGCGCGAAGTCACCCCGGCCGTTGCCGCCAATACCGGCACGGTGCAAGTCAAAATCGCCCTCGACGCGCTGCCCAAGGGCATGCAACTGGGCTCGGTGGTCAGCGCCACCGCCAACGGGCCGGCCAAGGCCAGCATCGAATTGCCGTGGGCTGCCTTGACCAAAGACATCAGTGCGCCGGCTGTCTGGCTGATTGACGGCGACGGCAAGGCGCAACTGCACAAGGTCACGGTCGCGCGTTACCTGACCGGCAAGGTGATCATCAGCGACGGCCTCAAGGGCGGCGAAAAAGTCGTGGTGGCCGGCGGGCAATTGCTGCACCCCGGCATGATCGTGGAAATCGCCCAGCCGCCGGATCAGGCCCAGGCCCAGGGAGTGCAGCCATGAAGCAGTTGACGTGTGTTCTCGCCGCCAGCCTGCTCTTGATGGCGTGTTCCAAGGAAGAACCGGCACCGGAACCGGTGCGCCCGGTGCTGTCGATTGAAGTGAAAGCCGAAGACCAGGAAAACCTCGGCCGCTTCGCCGGAACGATCCAGGCCCGCTACGAAAGCAATCTCGGTTTCCGTGTGCCAGGCCGTATCGCCCGGCGCGCGGTCGACGTGGGCGCTGAAGTGCAGCAGGGCGCGTTGTTGGCCGTGCTCGACCCCACCGATCAACAGAACCAGTTGCGCGCCGCCCAGGGCGACCTGGCCCGGGTCCAGGCACAGTGGATCAACGCCCAGGCCAATGCCCGCCGCCAGCAGGAACTGTTCAGCCGTGGCGTCGGCGCCCAGGCCCAACTGGACATCGCCCAGACCGACTTGAAAACCACCCAGGCTTCCCTGGATCAGGCCAGGGCCTCGGTCAACCAGGCCAAGGACCAGCTCAACTACGCCGAACTGCGTACCGACCATGCAGGCATCGTCACCGCCTGGAATGCCGAGGCCGGCCAGGTGGTCAGCGCCGGGCAGCAAGTGGTGACCCTGGCACGACCGGACATCAAGGAAGCCGTCATCGACTTGCCCGCCGGCCTCGCCGAACGCCTGCCGCCGGATGTGGTGTTCCTGGTCGCCGGGCAGATGGACCCCACGGTCAGCACCACCGCCACCGTGCGCGAGATCGAACCCCAGGCCCAAAGCGCCACGCGCACCCGTCGCGCCCGCCTGACCCTGGCGGAAACACCGCCCGCGTTCCGCCTTGGCACCGCCATCAGCGTGACCCTGAGTTCAGCCATCGCGCCGCGTATCGAATTGCCCCTCAGCGCCTTGCAGGAAGCCGACGGCAAGACCCGCATCTGGGTCATCGACACCCAAAGCCAGACCGTACAGCCCCGTGACGTCAGCATCGTCAGCCGTGACGCCGACAGCGCCTTGCTCAACGCCGGCGTCAAACCCGGCGAGCGGGTGGTGAGTGCCGGCGTGAACAGCCTGAAGCCCGGGCAAAAAGTCAAAATCGACGAGGACAGCCCGCGATGAAAGGGAGCTTCAACTTATCCGACTGGGCCCTCAAGCATCAGTCCTTCGTCTGGTACCTGATGTTCGTCGCGCTGCTGATGGGCGTGTTCTCGTACATGAACCTCGGTCGCGAGGAAGACCCGTCGTTCACCATCAAGACCATGGTGATCCAGACCCGCTGGCCGGGTGCGACTCAGGAAGAGACCCTGAAGCAGGTCACCGACCGCATCGAGAAAAAACTCGAAGAGCTGGACTCCCTCGACTACGTGAAGAGCTACACCCGGCCCGGCGAGTCCACGGTGTTCGTGTTCCTGCGGGACACCACCAGCGCCAAGGACATCCCGCAGATCTGGTACCAGGTCCGCAAGAAGATCGACGATATTCGCGGCAGCTTCCCCCAAGGCTTGCAGGGGCCGGCGTTCAACGACGAGTTCGGGGATGTGTTCGGCTCGGTGTACGCGTTTACCGCCGACGGCCTGTCGATGCGCCAGCTGCGCGATTACGTGGAGCAAGTGCGCGCCGAAATTCGTTCGGTACCGGGGCTGGGCAAGGTCGAGATGATCGGCCAGCAGGACGAAGTGATTTACCTGAATTTCTCCACCCGCAAACTCGCAGCGCTGGGGATCGATCAGCGCCAGGTGGTGCAGAGCCTGCAATCGCAGAACGCCGTGACCCCGGCTGGGGTGATCGAGGCCGGGCCGGAGCGGATTTCGGTGCGCACCTCCGGGCAGTTCGCCTCGGAGAAGGACCTGGCCAACGTCAACCTGCGGCTCAATGACCGTTTCTATCGGCTGGCCGACGTGGCGGAAATCACCCGTGGCTATGTCGACCCGTCGACGCCGATGTTCCGCTTCAACGGCAAACCCGCCATCGGCTTGGCCATCGCCATGCAGAAGGGCGGCAACATCCAGGACTTCGGCAAGGCCCTGCACAAACGCATGGACGACCTGACCGCCGACCTGCCGGTGGGTGTGGGCGTGCATAAGGTTTCCGACCAGGCCGAAGTGGTGGAGGAGGCCGTTGGCGGCTTTACCAGCGCGTTGTTTGAGGCGGTGATCATCGTGCTGGTGGTGAGCTTTATCAGCCTCGGCGTGCGTGCCGGGTTGGTGGTGGCGTGCTCGATCCCGCTGGTGCTGGCGCTGGTGTTCGTGTTCATGGAATACAGCGGCATCACCATGCAGCGGGTGTCGCTGGGCGCGTTGATCATTGCCCTCGGCCTGTTGGTGGACGACGCGATGATCACCGTAGAGATGATGATCACGCGCCTGGAAAAAGGCGAGACCAAGGAGCAGGCGGCGACGTTCGCCTACACCTCCACCGCATTCCCGATGTTGACCGGCACGCTGGTGACCGTCGCCGGGTTTGTGCCGATTGGCCTCAACGCCAGTTCGGCGGGGGAGTACACCTTCACGCTGTTCGCGGTGATTGCCGTGGCAATGCTGGTGTCGTGGGTGGTCGCGGTATTGTTCGCGCCGGTGCTCGGGGTGCATATCCTCAGCAGCAAGGTAAAACCCCACAATGCCGAGCCGGGCCGTGTGGGCCGGGCGTTCAATGGCGGCATGCTGTGGGCGATGCGTAACCGCTGGTGGGCCATTGGCATTACCGTGCTGTTGTTTGTGGCGTCGGTGTTTTCCATGCAGTTTGTGCAGAACCAGTTTTTCCCGTCCTCGGACCGTCCGGAAATTCTCGTCGACCTCAACCTGCCGCAAAACGCCTCGATCAACGAGACCCGCAAGGCCGTCGACCGTCTTGAGGCGATCATCAAGGACGACCCGGACATCGCCCGCTGGAGCACCTACATCGGCCAGGGCGCGATCCGTTTCTACCTGCCGCTGGACCAGCAACTGGAGAACCCGTACTACGCGCAACTGGTGATCGTCAGCAAGGGCCTGGAAGAGCGCGGCGCCTTGATTGCGCGCCTGCAAAAACGCCTGCGGGAAGATTTTGTCGGCGTGGGCAGCTTCGTGCAGCCACTGGAAATGGGCCCGCCGGTGGGGCGTCCGATCCAGTACCGGGTGTCTGGCAAGGACATCGACCAGGTGCGCAAACACGCGATCGAACTGGCGACCATGCTCGATAAAAATACCCACATGGGCGAGATCATCTACGACTGGAACGAGCCTGGCAAAGTCCTGCGGGTGGACATCGCCCAGGACAAGGCGCGGCAACTGGGGCTGTCGTCGGAAGACGTGGCGCAGTTGATGAACAGCGTGGTCAGCGGTGCGTCGGTGACCCAGGTGCATGACGATATCTACCTGATCAACGTGGTCGGCCGCGCCGAAGATGCCGAACGCGGTACGCCGGAAACCTTGCAGAACCTGCAGATCGTCACGCCCAACGGCACCTCGATTCCGCTGCTGGCGTTTGCCACCGTGCGCTATGAGCTTGAACAGCCGTTGGTGTGGCGTCGCGACCGCAAGCCGACCATCACCATCAAGGCGGCGGTGCGCGACGACATGCAGCCGACCGACCTGGTGAAACAGCTCAAGCCGGACATCGACAAGTTCAGTGCTGGGTTGCCGGTGGGCTACAAGGTCGCCACCGGCGGCACCGTGGAAGAAAGCGGCAAGGCCCAGGGCCCGATTGCCAAGGTAGTGCCGTTGATGCTGTTCCTGATGGCGACCTTCCTGATGATCCAGCTGCACAGCGTGCAGAAGATGTTCCTGGTGGCCAGCGTGGCGCCGCTGGGGCTGATTGGCGTGGTGTTGGCGCTGATTCCCACGGGCACGCCCATGGGCTTTGTGGCGATTCTCGGGATCCTTGCGCTGATCGGCATCATCATCCGTAACTCGGTGATCCTGGTGACGCAGATCGACGCCTACGAGCGCGACGGCTACACGCCGTGGGACGCGGTGGTGGAAGCTACCGAACACCGGCGCCGGCCGATCCTGCTGACCGCAGCAGCGGCCAGCCTGGGCATGATCCCTATCGCCCGTGAAGTGTTCTGGGGCCCGATGGCCTACGCGATGATCGGCGGGATCATCATCGCCACCTTGCTGACGCTGCTGTTCCTGCCGGCGCTGTACGTGGCCTGGTACAAGATTCGCGAGCCGAAGAAAGAACAAGCCTGACGGCCACAGCGGTGACATTCCTACACGGACGTGGGAATGTTCCCTGAAACATTTTTTTGCCCTTCGCACCCGATCAATTGTTTTACCCTCCGGGCCTGATCCTTTGCCAAGGCCTGCCCCATGCGTTGTTTCCTGCTGGTTTGTAGCTTGTTACTGTCGCCCGTGGCCCTTGCCGGCACGGTGCTGGAGAACGCCCTGTGGCGGGTTGAGATCGACCCGGCGACCCTTGCGATCCACGTTTTCCCCAGCGACAAGACCGCCGTGCAGGCTTCAAGCGGAGGCCCTGCGCACAGGGTCAACCAGCTCTCCCAAAGCACCCGTCAGGCCAGTTGGCAATGGGACGATGGCGCCTATCGCCTGAGCGCCACCCTCGAGCAACGGGATCTTGCCCTGACGATTACCGCCCGTGATGCCGGTGAGTTGGCGATCCTGCGCCAACCCGCCAGCGCCATGGGCAAGGGCCTGATCTGGCCCCTGGCCGAAGGGCATTACGTGCCGGCGGGCAATGGTGTGTGGCAGGACTTCCTGCTGGAACAGGGCGACGTCAACACCACCCAGGACCTCAGCTTGCCGCTGTGGGGCGTGGATCACGGCGCGTTTACCCTCAACTGGCTGATGACCAATCCTTACAACAACCGTCTGCACTGGCAGGCCGACGGCAAAGGACTGGCGTTGTCCGCCTTCCATGAATTCACCACGCTGGACCCCGCGGCACCGATGACCGTTCTGTTGCACCTGGGCGAAAGCGACCCGCTGGCCGGCGCCAAGCGTTATCACCAGTGGTTGGTGGAGCACGGGCTGTTTGAACCGTTGGCGGACAAGTTGCGGCAAACCCCGGAAGCGGAAAAGCTGCTGGGCGCCAGCCATATCTACCTGTGGGGCAATGATCTGCTGGCTCCGGGGGATGTGCGCGACTGGCCGCAACTGCTCAAGCTGCTACGCAGCGGCAAAGGCTTGGCGGCTGAATTGAATGGCTTGCTGGACAAAGAGGCTGCGCAGGTTCGGCAGGTCAAGCAACCGTATGAGCAGGCTGTCTTGCTGCGCGGCCTGAACGCGGCGATCAACACAAAGGCCCGGCAAAGCTGGCAGCCCTCCACCGAGCCGAATATGACCCAACTCGCTGACGGTTATGGTGCGCTGCGTCGTGAGTTGGCCGTGGCCTTTGCCGGTGCATTGAGCGCAACGCCCGAGACCTGGGGCAATACCTTGTCGGTCACCAATGCATTGAAAGGCGCTGGCCTCAAACGCTTGCTGGTGACCCAGGGCGAAGGCTGGGAAGGCGGGCTCTGGCATCCTGAAGCGGTGAAGACCGGGGTCGACGCCGGTTACCTGATGGCGCCCTACGACTCTTATGAAACGGCACTGTCTGCCACTGAAAATCCCGACTGGACCACCGCGCATCTGGGCAGCAAGGCCTATGGCGAGTGCGCGATCGTGTTGAAGGGCGGTCAGCTCAAGACAGGCTTTCAGAAGTCCGGCCACTACACCGACCCGCGCTGCGTGCGGCCGTTGCTGGAGGCGCGGATCAAGGCGGTGCAGGCCAAGTCCGGGTTCAACGCCTGGTTCCTCGACGCCTATGCCACCAGCATGTTGTTCGACAGCTATCGCACGGGTGCGAGCATGACCCAGGCACAAAACGCCGAAGGCAATATCGATGCGGCCCGCTGGATCAATACGGCGCTGAAGTTGCCGGCAGGTTCCGAGGACGGCAACGCGATCACCGCCCGAGGCATCCTGTTTGCCCACGGCATGCAAACGCCGGTGCTGGGCTGGGGTGATCGTGAGATGACCAAGGACAAGCAGTCGCCGTATTACGTCGGGGCTTGGTACCCGCCGGAACAGCCGGCGGTGTTCTTCAAGTCGGTGCCGTTGAACGAGCCGTTTCGCACGGTCTACTTTGACCCGACGATGCGCCTGCCGCTGTATCAGGCGGTGTTCCATGGCTCGGTGATCACCACCCACCATTGGCTGTTCGACAGCCTGAAACTGAGCAACGTGCGGGCCGAAAGCGAGCTGACGCAACTGCTCTACAACGTGCCGCCGCTGTATCACCTGAGTGCGGCGACGGTGAAGCAGCGCTTGCCGGTGATTCAGCGCCAGGACGTGTTCTTCCGGCCGCTGCATGAACGGTTGGCGACTCAGGCGATGACCGATTTTCGCTGGCTGACGGAAGATAAACAGGTGCAGCAGACCACGTTTGCCGATGGGACGCGGTTGGTGGCGAATTTTGCTGAGGGGCGTATAACGGCTTTTGTGCCTGGCGCGCAGGCTGTGGTGTATCAGGTGGATTAGTGGCGGCTGTGAGTCCTTCGCGAGCAAGCCCGCTCCCACAGGGAAATG
>NZ_JBSVWQ010000169.1:0-12385 GCF_054071215.1 Pseudomonas sp. SDO5522_S412
TCAGTCAATACATCGGGTGACTGACACACCGCTTTCGCGAGCAAGCCCGCTCCCACATTTGGACTGCGGTGATCATCAAATCCCGTGCATAAAAAAACCGGCCTCGCAGCCGGTTTTTTTGTTTCTACGGTTTAGAACGAAGCGTCCTTCAAACCGTCGAGGTAACGCTCGGCATCCAGTGCCGCCATGCAACCGGCGCCGGCGGAGGTGATCGCCTGGCGGTACACGTGGTCGGCCACGTCACCGGCAGCGAAGATACCTTCGATGTTGGTGGCAGTCGCATTGCCTTCACGGCCGCCCTGCACGATCAGGTAACCGTCTTTGGCATCCAGCACGCCTTCGAACAACGAGGTGTTCGGAGTGTGGCCGATGGCGATGAACACGCCGTCGACTTTCAGCTCGTCGAAGCTGCCGTCGTTGTTCTTCAGGCGAGCACCGGTCACGCCCATGTTGTCGCCCAGGACTTCATCCAGGGTGGCGTTGAGCTTGAGGATGATCTTGCCTTCGGCCACGCGGGCATGCAGCTTGTCGATCAGGATCTTCTCGGCGCGGAAGGTCTCGCGGCGGTGAACCAGGGTCACGGTGCTGGCGATGTTGGCCAGGTACAGCGCTTCTTCCACCGCGGTGTTGCCGCCACCGACCACAGCCACTGGCTTGTTGCGGTAGAAGAAACCGTCGCAGGTTGCGCAGGCGGAAACGCCCTTGCCCATGAACGCTTCTTCCGACGGCAGGCCCAGGTAACGAGCGCTGGCGCCGGTGGCGATGATCAGCGCGTCACAGGTGTACACGCCGCTGTCGCCGGTCAGGCTGTAAGGCTTCTTGGAGAAGTCGACCTTGTTGATGTGATCAAACACGATCTCGGTTTCGAAACGCTCGGCGTGCTCTTTCATGCGCTCCATCAGCACCGGGCCGGTCAGGCCGTGGACGTCGCCCGGCCAGTTGTCGACTTCAGTGGTGGTGGTCAACTGACCGCCCGCTTGCATGCCGGTGATCAGCAACGGCTTGAGGTTGGCCCGGGCAGCGTAGACGGCAGCGCTGTAACCGGCAGGGCCGGAACCGAGAATAATCACTCGCGAATGACGGGTATCAGACATGACTCACTCCTATCGACCGCCCGGACTACAGAACGGCTGGAATAAAAAAGGACCGCGAAGCACTTGGGGAAGGCTTGAACTCGCAGATCCTGAAAATAATGGGTGCAGCGTATAGAGGGAGGCAAGATTAAGGAAATACGGATTAACAATCCAGCTCATAGGTGGTCTCTATCCCATGCCCTCTATTAATCGACACCTTTGTTACCGTTAATGTCGCGATGCGGGCCGTGCTTTCCCGGTACTCCCAAAGCCGGTAAGGTCGGCGCGTTCGCCCCTATTGCCCGGAGTTATCCATGCCCGCCCCCGTTCTTTCAGGCCCACAGTACCTGCGCGAAGGTCTCAAACTGGTACTCAGCCCCGGCCTGCGGCTGTTTGTGCTGCTGCCGCTGGCAATCAACCTGATCCTGTTCGTCGGATTGATCTACTTCGCCGGCCATCAGTTCAGCCTGTGGGTCGACACGCTGATGCCGACCCTGCCGAGCTGGCTGAGCTTCCTCAATTACCTGCTGTGGCCTTTATTTGTGGTGCTGGTGGTGCTGATGGTGTTTTTCACCTTCACCATGCTCGCCAACATCATTGCCGCGCCGTTCAACGGCTTTCTGTCGGAAAAGGTCGAAGTGGTGGTGCGCGGCACCGATGATTTCCCGGCGTTCAGCTGGGGCGAACTGGCGGCCATGGTCCCGCGCACCCTGGCCCGGGAAATGCGCAAACTGGGTTACTTCCTGCCCCGGGCTATCGGCCTGTTTATCCTGTCGTTCATCCCGGTGGTCAATCTGGTGGCAGCACCGCTGTGGCTGCTGTTTGGTGTGTGGATGATGGCGATCCAGTACATCGACTACCCGGCCGACAACCACAAGCTGGGCTGGAACGAAATGCTCGCCTGGCTGCGCCAGAAGCGCTGGCAGAGCATGAGTTTTGGCGGCATCGTCTACCTGGTGTTGCTGGTGCCGGTGGTCAACCTGCTGATGATGCCGGCAGCGGTGGCTGGGGCGACGTTGTTCTGGGTGCGTGAGCAAGGCGCCGAGGCCATGGCCATTAAAAAGGCCTGAGCCGTCACAAATCCATCATCCAAAAGACACAATGACGACATGGCCCACGCCGACACTGTGGGTCATGACGACAGCTTCGCTCCACATCACCCTGATCACCGAAACCTTCCCGCCAGAGATCAACGGGGTGGCCAATACCCTTGGCCGCCTGTGTGACGGTTTGCGCGCGCGCGGGCATCAAGTCGAACTGGTTCGCCCGCGCCAGGGCAGCGACCAGAGCCGGCCCAGTGACGATGGCCTGATGCTTTGCCGCGGCTGGCCTTTGCCGGGTTATCCGGGGCTGCAATGGGGCCAGTCGTCGATGCACAAGCTGTTGCGGCGCTGGACCCGCCAGCGCCCGGATGTGTTGTATATCGCCACCGAAGGCCCGCTGGGTTTGTCGGCGTTGCGGGCGGCGCGGCGCCTGGGGATCAGCGTGGTGAGTGGCTTTCACACCAACTTCCAGCAGTATTCCAACCAGTACGGCCTGGGCATGCTGAGCCGGGTGCTGACCCACTATCTGCGCTGGTTCCATAACCGCTCGACCTTGACCCTGGTGCCCAGCGCCAGCCAGCGACTGGAGCTGGAGCGCCGCCATTTCGAGCGCCTGGGCATGCTCGCGCGCGGTGTCGACAGCCAGCTGTTTCACCCGGCCAAACGCGACAATGCGTTGCGTGAAAGTTGGGCACTGACCAGTGAGCAAACTGCCGTGCTGCATGTCGGCCGCCTGGCCCAGGAAAAAAACCTCGGGTTACTCAAGCGCTGTTTCGAGACGCTGCAGGACACCTATCCACTGCGCCAGATGAAACTGATCATCGTCGGCGATGGCCCGCAACGGGCGATGCTGGAAAAGGAACTGCCGGAGGCGATTTTCTGCGGCACCTTGCGCGGTGAAGAACTGGCCCGGCATTACGCGTCCGGGGATGTGTTCCTGTTTCCCAGCCTGACCGAAACCTTCGGCAACGTGGTGCTGGAGGCCATGGCTTCAGGGTTGGGCGTGGTGGCATACGACCAGGCGGCCGCAACCCAGCACATTCGCCATGGCTACAGCGGCGTGCTGGCGATGCCGGGGGATGAAGAAGCGTTTTGCGATGCGGCCAATTGGCTGCTGGAAGAGCGCGAGAGCTTGCGCCGGGTGCGGCTCAATGCCCGGCAACACGCCAGCCGTCAGGGTTGGCCGGCGATTATCGAGCAGTTTGAGCGCCAATTACGCGGGGTGTGCGAGGACGAGCAACCGGTGCCCGCCCTGTCGCCCCTTACACCAACGTCGTCAACGCCTCACGACTGAACGGCAGGATGTCGCCTTCACGGCCTTCGCGAACCTTCAGTGCCCAATCCGGATCCACCAGCAGCGCACGACCCACAGCGACCAGGTCGAACTCGTCGTTGTTCAGGCGCTCCAGCAGTTTTTCCAGGCTGGCGGGTTGCGCCACTTTGTCGGTGTTGACCATGAACTGCAGGAACTCGCCATCCAGGCCGACGCTGCCCACGGTGATGGTCGGCTTGCCGGTGAGCTTGCGGGTCCAGCCGGCCAGGTTCAGCTCGGAGCCTTCGAATTCCGGCTCCCAGAAACGGCGGGTGGAGCAGTGGAAAATATCCACGCCGGCGTCAGACAGCGGCTTGAGGAATTCACCCAAGGCTTCCGGGGTTTGCACCAGGCGCGCGGTGTAGTCCTGCTGCTTCCACTGGGAGAAACGCAGGATGATCGGGAAGTCCGGCCCCACGGCGGCACGGACGGCCTGGATCAATTCGATGGCGAAACGCGAACGGTTGGCCAGGCTGCCGCCGTATTCGTCGGTGCGCTGGTTGGTGCCTTCCCAGAAGAACTGGTCCACCAGGTAGCCATGGGCGCCGTGGATTTCAACGCCGTCCATGCCGATGCTCTGGGCATCCTTGGCAGCCTGGGCGAACGCGGCGATCACGTCCTTGATGTCTTGCACGGTCATGCCGTGGACGACGACGTTGCCGTCCTTGAGTTTTTCGGTGGGGCCGTAAGCCGGCACGCTGGCATCCGGCTCGGTGCCGATGCGCCGTACGCTGCCCACATGCCACAGTTGCGGAACGATCTTGCCGCCTTCGGCATGTACCGCGTCGACTACTTTCTTCCAGCCGGCCAGGGCGGCTTCACCGTAGAAGTGCGGGACGTTCGGGTAGCCGTTGGAAGCCGGGTGGCCGACCACGGTGCCTTCAGTGATGATCAGGCCTACACCGGCGGCGGCGCGGCGGCGGTAGTACTCGATCACTTTGGAGTTGGGCACGCCACCCGGAGAAAAGGAACGGGTCATCGGCGCCATGACCACGCGACTCGGCAGTTGCAGTGCACCGAGCTGGAACGGTTTGAACAAGGCTTGGACAGGCATGGGAGCACTCCATCGGAAAGGAATTTATGATGTGGATAATATGGAGTGTGCAGCGTGTTGGATAGCACTATTGATTGGGGTGATTAAGGGGTAAAAGCGGGAGGGCATGGGGCTGCTTCGCAGCCCAGCGGGAGCAAGCTCCCTCGCCACAGCAAGCTCCCTTGCCATAGGAAACTCCCTGCCACAGGAGACTCCCTTGCCACAGAAACTCACTCGACAATGCTGAAAGTATCAGCTCAATGCTTTTTCGATCGCCTGAATAATGGAGGGGTCATCCGGCGGTGTACGCGGCGAGAAACGCGCCAGCACCCGGCCGTCCTTGCCCAACAGGAATTTCTCGAAGTTCCAGGTGATGTCCCCGGGAAATTCGGCGCCCTCGCCCGCCAGCAATCGATACAGCTGGTGGCGATCGTGGCCATTCACCTCAAGCTTGCTGCCCAGGGGAAAGGTCACGCCGTAGTTGAGGCTGCAGAATTTCTGGATTTCTTCTTCAGTACCCGGTTCCTGCCCGGCAAATTGATTGCACGGCAGCCCGAGTACGGTGAAACCCTGGTCTTTGTATTGCTGATAGAGGTTTTCCAGCGCGGCGTACTGTGGGGTCAACCCACATTTGGAGGCGACGTTGACCACCAGCACGACTTGCCCCTTGAAGGGCGCCAGAGGCAGCTCCTGACCATCCAGGGCTTTGAGTTTAAGGTCGTGGAAAGCACTCATGACGAACTCCAGATATCCCATGTTCTTCGTAACGGCCATTCGAGATTACAGCCGCCAAGTCGGCAAGAATAGCCGCCAAATGAAAAAGGCGCCCGAAGGCGCCTTTTTCCAACTGACAGAGCGGCGCTCAGTCAATTAATGGTGGTGACCACCTTCGCCGTGCACGTGGCCGTGGGCCACTTCTTCCTGGGAAGCGTCACGGATAGCGACGATCTTCACCTGGAAGTTCAGGCGCTGGCCAGCCAGCGGGTGGTTGCCGTCGACGGTCACGTCGTCGCCGTCCAGGTCACGGATGGTGACGATTTGCATCTGGCCGTCCGGAGCGGAAGCGTGGAACTGCATGCCCACTTCCAGCTCGTCGACACCTTCGAACATGCTGCGGCTCAGGGTGCTGACCAGTTCGGCAGCGTATTCGCCGTAGGCATCTTCAGGTTCTACGGCAACGGTCAGTTCGTCACCGACCTCTTTGCCTTCCAGGGCCTTTTCCAGGCCCGGGATGATGTTACCTGCACCTTGCAGGTAGACCAGCGGCGCGCCGCCGGCAGAACTGTCGATGACCTCACCAGCGTCGTTGGTCAGGGTATAGTCAATGGAGACAGCCTTATTGGCGGCGATCGGCATGGGGCGAGACCTTTTGCAGAAGAATGAAGAACGGACAAGTCTAAACAAGGATTTGCCCGAAAGCGAACACAACCCGGACGGACGGGGTCGAACAACTGACCCGACGGTCGTCGGATTTCACCAGGACGAAGACCGGCACTGGGTCGTCGAGCTTTCCTGCGGCCACACCCAGCACCTGCGCCACCAGCCACCCTGGCAATCCCGGGCCTGGGTCACGGACCCGGCGCAACGCCTTGAAAAAATAGACAAGCCCTTTACGTGCGGCTGGTGTGCGCAAGGCTCAGATAAAGATAACCTTGGCACCTGATTCCCGGTAGGCAGCCAGCCATAGGCCGCCACCGAAGCCATGCACCTCCAGAGAATTCGCATGCAGACTTTTTTTATCGCGCCCACCGATTTTGGTGTGGGTCTGACCTCCATCAGCCTTGGGCTGGTGCGCACCCTTGAACGGGCCGGGCTGAAAGTCGGCTTCTTCAAACCGATTGCCCAGCCGCACCCCGGCGACACAGGCCCCGAGCGCTCCACCGAGCTGGTGGCCCGCACCCACGGCCTGAAACCGCCCCAGCCTCTGGGCCTGGCCCATGTCGAACGGATGCTCGGCGACGGCCAGCTCGACGAGCTGCTGGAAGAAATCATCACCCTTTACCAGCAAGCCGCCGTGGGCAAGGACGTGCTGATCGTCGAAGGCATGGTGCCGACCCGCAGTGCCAGCTATGCGGCCCGGGTCAACCTGCACCTGGCCAAGAGCCTGGACGCCGAGGTGATCCTGGTCTCGGCCCCGGAAAACGAAGTGCTGACCGAACTCTCCGGCCGCGTGGAATTGCAGGCCCAGCTGTTCGGCGGCCCGAAAGATCCAAAAGTGTTGGGCGTGATCCTCAACAAAGTGCGCACCGACGAAAGCATGGAGGCGTTCTCGGCACGGCTCAAAGAGCATTCGCCTTTGTTGCGCAGCGGCGATTTCCGCCTGTTGGGCTGCATTCCCTACCAACCGGAACTCAACGCCCCGCGCACCCGCGACGTGGCCGACCTGATGGGCGCGCAGATCCTCAACGCCGGCGATTATGAAACCCGGCGCATGACCAAGATCATCATCTGCGCGCGCACCATGCGCAACACCGTGGAGCTGCTCAAGCCCGGCGTGCTGGTAGTGACCCCCGGCGACCGCGACGACATCATCCTCGCCGTCAGCCTGGCCGCCATCAACGGCGTGCCGTTGGCCGGCCTGTTGCTGACCAGCGACACCCTGCCCGACCCACGGATCATGGACCTGTGCCGTGGCGCGTTCCAGGCCGGGCTGCCGGTGTTGTCGGTGAGCACCGGCTCGTATGACACCGCCAACCAGCTCAACAGCCTGAACAAGGAAATCCCGATTGATGACCGCGAACGTGCGGAGATCATCACCGATTTCGTCGCCAGCCACCTCGACGCCCGCTGGCTGCACCAACGCTGCGGCACGCCGCGGGAGATGCGCCTGTCGCCGGCGGTGTTCCGTTATCAACTGATCCAGCGCGCCCAGGCGGCCAACAAGCGCATCGTGTTGCCCGAAGGCAGCGAGCCGCTGACCGTGCAGGCCGCCGCCATCTGCCAGGCACGCGGGATCGCCCGTTGCGTACTGCTGGCCAAGCCGGCCGACGTGGAAGCCGTAGCCCGCGCCCATGGCATCGAACTGCCCGAAGGCCTGGAGATTCTCGACCCGGACCTGATTCGCCAGCGCTACGTCGAGCCGATGGTGGCCCTGCGCAAAACCAAAAGCCTCAACGCGCCGATGGCCGAGCAGCAACTGGAAGACACCGTGGTGATCGCCACCATGATGCTCGCTCTGGATGAAGTGGACGGCCTGGTCTCCGGCGTCATCCACTCCACTGCCAATACCATTCGCCCGGCCTTGCAACTGATCAAGACCGCGCCGGGCTGCACCCTGGTCTCGTCGGTGTTTTTCATGCTGTTCCCCGAGCAAGTGCTGGTATACGGCGACTGCGTGATGAACCCGCACCCCAGCGCGGCGGAGCTGGCGGAAATCGCCCTGCAAAGCGCCGACTCGGCCGCCGCATTCGGTATCACGCCACGGGTGGCGATGATCAGTTACTCCAGCGGTGATTCGGCCACGGGCGAGGAGGTCGAGAAGGTCCGCGAAGCCACCCTGCTCGCCCACGAAGCCCAAAGCTCGCTGCTGATCGACGGCCCGTTGCAGTACGACGCCGCCGCCAACGAAAGCGTGGCCCGGCAACTGGCGCCTAACAGCCTCGTAGCGGGCAAAGCCACGGTGTTCGTGTTCCCTGATCTCAACACCGGCAACACCACCCACAAGGCCGTGCAGCGCAGTGCCGATTGCGTCAGCCTGGGCCCAATGCTGCAAGGCCTGCGCAAACCGGTGAACGACCTGCCCCGCGGGGCGCAGGTGGACGACATCGTGTACACGATCGCATTGACCGCGATTCAAGCCGCCAACCGACCTATGGATGTCTAAATGCTGGATTTTCTACCTGCCGCCGTGCGCGGGGTGATCGCCTCGCTGTTGCTGGCGTTGAATACGATTTTGCTGTGCTCGTTCCTGTTTATCGTGGCGCTGTTCAAGGCGCTGCCGTTTGCCAAACGCTTCAGTGAATGGCTGATGAACCAGACCCACGAGGCCTGGATCAGCAACAACAAGGCCTGGATGAACCTGGTGCGACGCACCCGCTGGCACCTGAAAGGCCTGGAAGGCCTGGACTATGAACACTCATATCTGGTGACCAGCAACCACCAGAGCTGGGTCGATATCATGGTGCTGCAATACGTGCTCAACCGGCGCATTCGCCCGCTGAAGTTCTTCCTCAAGCAGGAGCTGATCTGGGTCCCGGTGATTGGTTTGGCGTGGTGGACGCTGGGCTTCCCGTTCATGAAGCGCTACACCAAGGCGTACCTGGAAAAGCACCCGGAGAAGAAAGGCAAGGACCTGGAAACTACCCGCAAGACCTGCGCGAAGTTTCGCCACAACCCGGTGGGAATCTTCAACTTTGCCGAAGGCACGCGGTTTACCCCGGGCAAGCATGCACAGCAACAGTCACCGTTTCGCTACCTGCTCAAGCCCAAAGCCGGCGGCATTGCCTTTGTGCTGGATGCCATGGGTGAACAGCTGAAGTCGCTGGTGAACGTGACCATTCACTATCCTGGTGGGCGCCCCGGTTATTGGGATTTGCTGTGCGGGAATGTGAAGGACGTTGTCGTGCAGTTTGAAGAGGTGCGGATTCCGGCCGAGTTTATCGGCAAGAATTACGAGCAGGATGGGGAGTATCGGTTGGCGTTCCAGGGCTGGATCAACCGGTTGTGGGAAGAGAAGGATGTGTTGCTCGCCAAATTGCACACAGATTATCCCGCCAGTCACTGATCAAAATGTGGGAGCGGGCTTGCTCGCGAATGCGGTGTGCCAGCCTATACATGTGGCGGCTGACACTCTGCTTTCGCGAGCAAGCCAGCTCCCCCATTTGACCGAGTTGTTTCCAAGGCCCCATAAAAAAGCCCGCCAACATGGCGGGCTTTTTTGTGCACGTGAAGCTTAGATCGCGCCGCGCTGGCGCAGCAGGTCCAGCACTTGCTTGACGCTGTCTTCCAGCGACAACGCCTGGGTGTCGATCACCAGGTCCGCATTCAACGGTACGTCATACGGGAACGACTCACCCGGGATGTTATCGCCGCCCGCCGCGTACAAACCTTGCGGATCACGCTCGGCACACACCAGCGGCGAAGCCTGCACGTACACGGTCAGCAAACGATCACCGCCGATCAGCGCCTTGGCCTGTTCACGCCCTTCAGCATCCGGGGCAACAAACGCCGCCAACGTCAGCAAGCCGGCTTCGTTGAACTGACGCGCCACGTGCGCGGCACGACGCCAGTTCTCGGTACGCCCGGCACGGTCCTGCGGCAAGCCCTTGTTCAGGTCGTGGCGCAGGTTCTGGCCGTCCAGCACAAACACCGCACGGCCCATGTCGAACAGCTTGCGTTCAACCGCGTAGGCCAGGGTGCTTTTGCCGGCGCCCGACAAGCCGCTGAACAACACGGTCGCCGGTTGCTGGCCGAAGCGCTGGGCGCGCTCTTCGGTGGCCACGTGAGCCAGTTTGCCGTGCTGCGCCGCGCTGCCATGGGTCACCGGCGGCGCGATGATCATGCCCGCAGCCACGGTGCCGTTGGTCAAACGGTCGATGACGATGAACGAACCGGTGGTGCGGTTGCTCGCGTAACCGTCCAGGGCGATGACCGTGTCGAGGCTGACCTTGACCCGGCCAATCTCGTTCAACTGCAAGGCGCTCGCCGGGCCTTCTTCCAGGGTGTTCACATCCACGCGATGCACAATGCTGGTGATGGAACCCGGCACGTAGCTGGTGGCGCGCTTGATGTCGTATTTCTTGCCCGGCAGCATCGGTTCTTCAGCCATCCACACCAGCATGGCGTCGAAAGCGTCGGTCACTTGCGGCACGTTGTCGGCATGCACCAGCAGGTCGCCACGGGAGATGTCGATTTCGTCTTCCATGGTCAGGGTCACGGCCTGGCCGGGACCTGCGTTTTCCAGTTCACCTTCAAAGGTGACGATGGATTTGACGCGGCTGCTCTTGCCCGACGGCAGCACCACGACTTCGTCGCCCTTGTGCACGATGCCGCTGGCCAGGGTGCCGGCAAAACCACGGAAGTTCAGGTTCGGACGGTTGACGTACTGCACCGGGAAACGCAGGTCGGTGTAGTTGCGGTCATTGGCGATCTCGACGGTCTCGAGGATCTCCATCAGCGACTGGCCGGTGTACCAGGGCGAACGCTCGCTCTTGTTCACCACGTTGTCGCCCTTGAGGGCCGACATCGGCACGAAGGCCAGGGTGCTCGGCTTGAACGCGATACCGTCGGCAAACTTCAGGTAATCAGCCTTGATCGACTCGAATACGCTTTGGTCAAAGCCATTGATGTCCATCTTGTTGACGGCCACCACGATGTGCTTGATGCCCAGCAACGAGGCGATGAAGCTGTGGCGACGGGTCTGGGTCTGCACGCCGTAGCGGGCGTCGATCAGGATGATCGCCAGGTCACAGGTGGAGGCACCGGTGGCCATGTTGCGGGTGTACTGCTCATGGCCGGGGGTGTCGGCGATGATGAATTTGCGCTTGGCGGTGGAGAAGTAGCGGTAGGCAACGTCGATGGTGATGCCCTGCTCACGCTCGGCCTGCAGGCCGTCGACCAGCAACGCCAGGTCGATGTCGTCACCGGTGGTGCCGGATTTTTTCGAATCGCGGGTGATGGCTTCCAGGTGATCCTCGTAGATCATCTTGGAGTCGTGCAGCAGGCGCCCGATCAGGGTGCTCTTGCCGTCGTCGACGTTGCCACAGGTCAGGAAGCGCAACATTTCCTTGCGCTCGTGCTGGCCCAGGTAGGCGAGGATGTCCTCGCTGATCAAATCAGATTGATGCGACATGACAGCCCCTTAGAAATAGCCTTGACGTTTTTTATCTTCCATCGAGCCTGCACCATCGTGGTCGATGACACGGCCCTGGCGCTCGGAAGTTCGCGTCAGGAGCATTTCCTGAATGATGTCCGTCAGCGTCTCGGCTTCGGACTCCACCGCGCCCGTCAACGGGTAGCAGCCAAGGGTACGGAAACGTACTTTCTTTTTGACGATTCGGGCTTTGTCTTCGTCGGACAGGTGCTCGAGGATGCGGTCGTCGTCGATCATGATCAACGTGCCGTTCTTCTCGATCACTTCGCGTTCGGCGGCGAAGTACAGCGGGACAATCGGGATTCCTTCCAGGTAGATGTACTGCCAGATATCCAGCTCGGTCCAGTTGGACAGCGGGAACACACGGATCGACTCGCCTTTGTTGACGTTGCCGTTGTAGACGTTCCACAGCTCCGGGCGCTGGTTTTTCGGGTCCCAGCGGTGCTTGCTGTCGCGGAACGAGTACACGCGCTCTTTGGCACGGGATTTCTCTTCATCGCGACGGGCACCGCCGAATGCAGCATCGAAACCATACTTGTCGAGCGCCTGTTTCAGGCCCTCGGTCTTCATGATGTCAGTGTGCTTGGCGCTGCCGTGAGTGAACGGGTTGATGCCCTGCGCCACCCCGTCCGGGTTGACGTGAGTGATCAACTCAAGACCAAGCTCTTCGACCATCTTGTCGCGGAACTTGTACATCTCCTGGAATTTCCAGCGGGTGTCGACGTGCATCACCGGAAACGGCAGCTTGCCCGGAAAAAAGGCCTTGCGTGCCAGGTGCAGCATCACGGCGGAGTCTTTACCGATCGAGTAGAGCATCACCGGGTTATCGAACTCGGCGGCGACCTCGCGGATGATGTGGATGCTTTCCGCCTCCAGCTGTTTCAGATGCGTCAGTTTGTCGACCATGGTTACTCACGGAAAAACGATCTTATGGACGGCCAGCGGGCCGTGTTCGAGCGGGGCATGCTAGCACAGCGCCTGATTCTATTGAGGGGGCTGGCTAGATCGAAACGGTATATCAATATACCGCTGGGTTTGGCTCGACTCGATCAAATGTGGGAGCGGGCTTGCTCGCGAATGCGGTGTGTCAGTCAATGCATATGGCGACTGATG